>NZ_JAAAFU010000049.1:201099-245083 GCF_019352905.1 Pseudomonas sp. Xaverov 83
TCCCAGCGTGTTTTCGGCAACTAGGTCGGAAAGGGATGGATTTATGGATTTGGAATAGATCGCTTTTGTCCCAACAATATTGAGATAAGTTGAATAATTCGTGATGTTCGAGAACGGCTGTTCGCGAAAGACCGCTTTCGGCCAGAAGCAGTCATTCGGATATGGCCATAAACTAGGAGGATTCGAACGAGAGAGCAGGTATCTTTAGAGTAGAGTCCTTTAGGTCTAGGCCCAATATTTGACTGACGGCTTCTGCCCACAAGGGCGGCTAGAAACAGACATTGACCATTATCGATAATGCTCTCTCACTGGATTATAAATTTCAATTTCTCAGGAGTAAATCGATAGTATTTTTAAGATATTTATATAGTCTATCATGAGCGAGAGACTTATTTTTTATCCGGGTGATAGGTATGGATGCTGCGCTAAGCGAATTTTTTAGGTTTCTAGGATTGGTTCCCGATGTTGTTTGGTCTGGGATTATTGCTTCTTTGCTGACCTTTATAGGTGTGATGCTGTCCAATGGGAGCAATACTAAACGCTTAAAAATTCAACTTGACCATGATGCTAAAGAGAAAGCCAAAGAGCGCACATCCGTTCTTCGCAGAGATGTATATCTTAAGACGATTGAAGAACTTAATCGTGTGAATGCGAAGCTGGTGGCACTCGCGCAAGCTGATTTTGTTAATTCAAATCCAACAAATGATCTGCAAGATTTTTACGCTGCAGCATCTAAGCTGCAGCTGATAGCAGAACCGAAAACATCAATTCTCGCTAGCAAACTGGTGGCAGCTTACGGGATTTTAACGATGCGACTGCTGGCAAAGCTAGGACCGCTTAATGACATTAAAATTGAAATAAACATTAACGATCGCGCCTATGACGTTGCGGCTGCGGAAGTAGATAGAGTATTGGAGAAGCAACGCCTTCTTGTAGAGTCTGGTCAGCCTGATCAAGCACAAATGGCCGCGCTGAATAATGCCTACGATTATAGTAGCTCACAAGCAAAGAAGTATGCTGATCAACGTGCCGCAGCATGGGCAGCCTTTCATCTGCATCACGTCGAGTATGTGAAGATGGTGATGCTTGAATTAAAGATTATCGGTGAGCAGCACCCCCCCCTAATGATTGCAATTCGTAGGGATCTAGGACTTACAGAGCAGATTGAGATCCTTCAAGAGCATCTAGATTCACAATGGAAGGAAATGGAAGAGGCCGTCAATGAGTCTCTGGATTTAATTTCAAAGGATAGATAGGCTAGTAAAAAAGCCTTGTAATATAATTTCCGTCGAGTGAATTAAATCCGATTTAGTAGGTGTATTGAACTCCCGGTTTTGGTCAAGCGACGATTTTGGTACAAAGTCCGCTTTTGGCCGGTTAGCGATTCACTCATTGGGCAAGTGAACAGTTAGCGCTGCTCTTTAGTGCATCCTATCGCCAGCAATGCCTTGCGTAGTTCCTCGGTATCGATCCAGCGGACGCTGAGTTCATGGCGCTGGCGTCCCGGTTCGCCACCTACGTACGCTGCGTATCGAGGCTGCGAAGTTCCTGAAGCGCATCGGCCAGTGTCCGCCCACCCAACAAACGCGACACCGACTCATCGACTTCGTCAGCCAAATTCCCAAAGAACCGTTCAACATTACAACTGACGAGACAGCGGTGAGGGATATCGCTGCGCCCGACCCACAGCTTCTTGCCCCCCATCGACACCTTGTAGATATCGCGGAGCGTGATCGCAGTGGCGTCAACACCAAGGCTCACCCCCCCGTCTCGCCCCATAGTCGAGTGAACAAGGCCCGCCTGAATCAAGGGCACCAACAATCGTCTGACAAAGGTCGGATTGGAATCGACCCCCACAGCCAATTGAGCAGAACTCAAGCGTTCGACGCCTTCGGCCTGAGCCAGCGCCAGGCTGAGCATCATCTGCAAGGCCGTTGGGAAACGGACATCGATCATTTACGACTCCTGACATTTTAATATGCATCCATTATTGTTGCATATATGTCGCGATGGATGTATTTCTATGGGCACACATTATCCCCAAGGAGAACTCCGATGTCCGAAGAACGTGAAATTCAGCAGGTCATGGCGCGCTATGTCAGGGCGGCTGATTACCGAGACGGCGCGTCCATGAGCAACCTCTTCCTACCCGATGCCAAGGTCGAGGTTTTCTACAACAATGCAGGTACGCCTGAGCTTTTTGGCGAGTTGGCCGGATCGCAGGCCATTGGCGCAGCTGTTACCACGATGATGAAGCCCCATCCACCACGGGGTTGGAGCCACCACACCACCCATGACCCGCTCATCGAAGTGAATGGCAACACCGGAACGCTGGACGTTCATTTTGTAGTGTTCAACGTCGTCGGCGCAGAAAAGCCCGAAGACGGTTGGCCGCAAGGGGCGTTTGGCGCGCAAGGCACTATCACCCCGATCGAGAGTGGCTACTACCGGCCGATCCTGCAGAAAGTCGATGGGCGTTGGATGATCGCGCACATGCGCATTTATCACGACATCCCGTATGCCTTCTAGGAGAAGTACTATGAAGGGTGTTTTTTATAGTGGCTTCGGAGGATCGGAAGTCCTCCAATACGGTGATTTGCCAGAACCGAAGCTGTCGCAGAACTCAGTGATCGTGCGAATGAAAGCCGCGACCGTCAACCCGGCCGATATCGCATTACAGGCCGGTTTTGGCGAGCGCTTCATGGAGACCTGGTTTCCGGTAGTACCTGGATGGGACCTTGCCGGCATCGTCGAGCGTGTGGGGGCCGGGGTAGTCGAGTTCCAACCAGGTGATGAAGTCATCGCCTATACGCATCAAGACATCTTGCATAACGGCACCTATGCCGAACTGGTGAGCGTGCCCGTGGAACGCTTATGGCGAAAGCCGAAGAACGTGTCATGGGCCGAAGCAGCCGGACTGCCACTTGCCGGTCTGACGGCCTATCGTGCGGTGATTGAAACGTTGCGTGTGTTCGAAGCAGATACCGTTCTAGTGCTCGGTGCATCAGGAGGCGTAGGCTCGCTGGCGACCCAACTCGCGGTGCTCTCAGGCGCTACCGTCATTGGCAGCGCTTCTGCCCAACACCACGCCTATGTGAGGTCGCTCGAAGCAGAACCCATGCTGTCGAATGATGTCGCCGAACTCAGAAGGCACACATCCACAGACGTGACGGCCATCGTGGATTGCGCCGGCCACGGCAGGTTGGCGAAGGCTATGGCTGCTGCCCCAAATGCAAGAGTCTGCTCAATAGCGGACAGCGGCCCCGGAATAAGTACAGTTTTCGCCCGACACGATACTGAGATTCTCGCACGACTTGTCGACCTGGTTGAAGCCGGAGCTCTAAGAGTGACGGTTGCAGCCTCGTTTGTCTTGGCAGATGCCGCACTCGCACAGGACGTGCTGAAGGCAAGGACCTGCGGACCAGGAAGATTAGTCCTAGTTCCAGGTTTTACCTGACAGCATCGGATGGACTCGTGGAGGGTCACTGCTCACACACCCTCCTCAAAGATGGCAACCGCCCTCACAAAACCGGCCGAGGCGTGTTTAATCTTGTAGGGGAAACACGAGACCTCAAAGCCGTGGGCCGGCAACGTTTCCAGATTAGAGAGTTTCTCCATCTGTCCGTAGCCGATCTCCCGTCCAGCCTTGTGCCCTTCCCATATCAGGGAACTGTCCCCATAGGACCAGTAGCCGCAAGCGGAAAAATACTCAAACCAGCAGATTTTTTCGATAGAACTCGGTGAGCCTCGCTATCGCTGGCGTTACGTACTGCTCTTTGTCGTAGAGATCGACGTGACTCGCACCTTCTACCCAAAGTAACTCCTTCGGCTCTCCTGCCCTGGGGAAAGCCTCTTCCGTCATCCACTTGGTGGCGGCTTCCGTTCCTACAATGGCTAGCAAGGGACGTGGTGCAACCCTGTCGATGAAGCGGAAACCCTCAAATAGCGCCATCTTGTCGACGCTGACCCAAGGCATCTGTTTAGTAGATCGCGGATGATAAGCACGAGGAGTGCAGTAGTACTCCCATCCTTCGTATACGTACTGACCGAGCGTGCGGGCCGCCGCTTCATCAGACGGAAAAATCGGGAAGGTTTGTGTCCCCTCGCTGCGCTCTTGGGCAGTACGTGCCTTCGCAGCACTATCCAGCATCATCTTGAGAACCTCAGGAGGCTGCTTCCCGTCATAACCCACCCGGAAGAATTCGCCAATACTGACGCCACTAACCATAGCGACAGCTTTAACTCTATGGTCGGTCGCGGTGGCCGGAATCACATACCCGCCAGCGGCGCAAATACCCAGCAGGCCAATTCGCTCTGAATCAACGTCATCACGAACGCTCATGAATGAAACTGCAGACTTAATATCCTCAATGCGATGTGCCGGATCTTCCAAACCACGCGGCTCACCCGCACTTTCACCGCTGTAAGCTGCGTCGAACGCGAGCGTAATAAAACCCTGCTCTGCGAGGTGACGGGCATATAAGGCAGCGGTTTGTTCTTTGACGCCGCTGGCAGGATGCACCACTACAACTGCCGCTTGTGGCCCGCTCGCCAAGCCATCTGAGCTGTAAAGATTGCCCACGAGGTTGAGCCCGGCACTTTCGAAAGTAACGATTTTTTGCTTCATGTTGAAACTCCTTACCGGCTTAATTGCTGGAGTGAACGTGCTGCCTAAAGCCTGGCGACTGGCATTGACGCAATTGAACAATGCCAGGCAATTTCAGAGGTAGCCTGAAGCTGCCATTCATCTGCACAATCCTTCCAAATGTGATTTCATCGGGTACGCATCGTTTGCCGGCGAGGTAGAGTTTCGTCATGAAAAAGAACACAAGTTTGCTGGACGAGTTGAAGCAACTCATCCTTCGCCATGCCGCATCGCACGCTGCTCGACCCGCGCTGCCAAACGTCGTGTTATCGAGCTATTCCGCGCCGACGCAGCCAGTCCGCCACATCGCCGAACCCGCCCTGGCCCTCGTGGTACAGGGCGCTAAACAGGTCGCCCTAGGCGAGCAGGTATTTCGATATGCCACAGGGCAGTATCTGATTTACCTGGTCGATTTGCCGCTTAGCTCCAATGTGATACAGGCAAGCGAAGAGGAACCACTGCTGGGCCTTGGATTAGTCCTGAGGCCCGAAGCAATAGCTTCGTTGTTGCTAGAAAGCAGCGCGCCACAAAAAATGAAAGGTGAGCAGTCCAGTATTGCTGTAAGTGAATTAAGTGATGATTTACTTGATCCCGTTGTCCGGCTCATAAGGCTTTTAGATAAACCAAACGACATTCCAATTTTAGCGCAGTCAATTGAACGCGAAATTCTGTGGCGCCTCATTAACGGGGAACAAGGTGCAATGGTCCGGCAGCTTGGTCTTGCTGACAGCCGAACGATGCAGATCGCACGAGCGATTAAATGGATCAGAGACCACTACGCACAGACCATCCGAATAGAGAAGTTGGCAGACGTAGCAGGTATGAGTACTACGTCGTTTTATCGGCATTTCCTAGCGGCGACATCATTAAGTCCTATTCAATTCCAAAAGCATGTTCGACTCCAAATGGCTCGATCACTGTTGGCCTCTTCCTTGAGAGGGATAGCGGATATAGGTCTTGCGGTCGGCTACGAGAGTCCTTCTCAGTTCAGTCGTGAATACCACCGTTTGTTCGGACGACCTCCACGTGAGGATGGGAAAATACTCAGAAAAATTGAGAGTGACTAACATCCAGCAATCCTCCGTAGCATTGGTACACGCACCTTGGCCAAAGAGCTGTAAGCTAATGGACATCGTGTCGGGCGATACATGGCCCGCAGCTTGATGCGCGAAGCTGGTATCGCCAGTCGTCAGCGCCGGCGCCATAAGTACAAATCGCCCGGCGTTGAGGCGTTGGTGGCGCCGCACGTCCTCAAGCGCAAGTTTGATGTCACGGCGGCCAATCAAGTGTGGTGCGGGGACGTGACGTATATCAAGGTCGGTAAGCGGTGGCTGTATTTCGCGGCGGTTCTGGATTTGTACGCCCGCCGGATCGTGGGCTGACGACCGGCTGCAAAGGATCGGTTAGCGCCCGATCCTTTGCCTATGGGGTCCATGCTTGTCTCTCCACACATACGGAGGACACATCATGCCTAGTACAGCCTTCCAATCGAAAAATCCTTGGAACAAAGGAAAGTTGATAGGGCAGAAAGCTCCGCTCCGTCTCAGAGACATCTGGGAAATCCGGGTCAGGCTCCAGATAACGGGCAAAAGCAGAGACGAGGCGCTCTTCGATCTGGCCATCGACAGCAAACTACGTGCGTGCGATCTGACCAAGCTGCGGGTTAGCGACATCTCCCACGGCCAGCACGTCGCGCCTCGCGTAATTGTCATGCAGCAAAAGACTAAACGGCCGGTTCAGTTCGAGATAATGGAACAGACTCGAAAGGCGCTGGAATCCTGGATGCGGATCGCACATCTCAAAGGCGACGATTTTTTGTTTCCCAGTCGCATTCGAGATTCCGAGCACCTGTCTACGCGGCAATACGCCCGTATCGTCAAGGCGTGGGTGGCTTCAATAGGTCTCGATCCAGTTTTATACGGTACACATACGTTGCGCCGAACCAAAGCGACGCTGATCTACAGAAGAACCAAAAATTTGAGAGCGGTGCAGCTGCTCCTCGGCCATACCAAGCTGGAAAGCACGATACGCTACCTAGGTATTGAGGTAGACGATGCTCTGGAGATTTCTGAGCAGACCGAGGTATGAACTCTTGGCGGCGGGAGGGATACCGTCGCTATCCGACCCATAGCAGCCGGTGGTGAAAAGGTCTCAACCGACCTAAAGCGGACTGGGTCTCCCCAGCCCGCAAACTAGGATCAGCTTTGGCAGAACCGGATTCGATTGCCGAATGGGTCATAGACTTCCAGAACTTTGCCCCAGTCCTGCTGAACAATATCCGGGCGTCCATTTCCGTAGCGTTTGCCCTGTAACTCGTCCCGCAGCAGTTCGATATTTTGCATCGGAACAAATATCGTGGATCCCGGGCTCGCATCGCCATGATGTTCAGAAAGATGGAGCTGCAAACCGTTTCGGTTTATCCCCAAATACAGCGGTAGGTCAGCTTCGAATCGGTGCTCGAATTCGACGCTAAAACCTAGAAAATCAAGATAGAACTCACGCGCCTTGGTTTCGTCAAACATCCGCAAAATCGGGATGGCTTTGTCGAATGTAATCGCGGGTTGGGTATCTTCCAGGGGTAACATGGCTGACGCGGTGTTCCAGTCCTTGTAGCCCAGCTGGTGCGCTACCGTTTCTAGAGCCGTTGAGTGAGTCACTGCTTGATTGCGCGACTCTAGCGAGGCACGCAGCCTCTTGGCCATCTGCTTGGCTTGTTCGATTGAAAACATCGTTCCTCCTGTAGCCGAGGCATTTTGGTGCTCGCGTTGCCAAACCTCGACTCTCAAGAGATGCGACAGGATTTGGGAAGAGAAGAAATGCTTTCACCTATCCTTTCGGATGCGAGCGGCGGGCAGCATCAGCCCGCGCTGATGATACACAGCGGCTCCCGTCAGCGAAAGTTCTCCCGGTTGCATGTCTCCGGCGCGAATCATCAGTCCGCTTTTGGCTGTGGATGCAATCGGCCCAAGGTAACCTCGCCACCGTTCCAAAGCACGTCGCACTTAGGCATCAGGTGCAGCAAACGCTCTACTGGAGATAGAAATAGAATTGCCGTCCGGATCTTTAGCGTTAGCAAATGAATAGCCGTCCGCCCTGTGCGTCGCTCCAAATTTCAGGCCTTGTGCCATGCACTGTTCTTTGAAACTCTCGACGTCCTTGATATCAAAGATAAGCTTGACTGTAACTTGTCCTGTTTTAACGCTTTTCGCTGCTTGATGAGCCATCAGAATCGCCCCGCCGTTTGCCGACTTCAATTCGACGACGCGATCATCGGCATGTCTTTCACTGACAAAGCCGAAATGACGCTCATAAAAATCGCAGGTAGCTTGGACGTCTCTCACATACAACATTATCCGATTAAGTAACGGTTCCATATTTTCTTCCTTGATTACTGCTGACGATGAGATTTGAGAATCAGGGCATCTTCGATGCTTGCCGTTCGATTGTCGAGTGGCCGCTTCTGGCCGATAGCAGCCGGTCGTTCCGTAAGCTGCATGCCATCGTTGAGCAGGCAGCATCACGTGCTTAACCACCATTAGCCCGGTTGAACTGCCAACGCGTGGAACGACCCGCTATGCCGGTAAGTCTACCTGTATCTACTCATGGGTAAGGTACAGCGCAATGGATAAGACAATCACCGTCGATCAACTAGAGACCACCGACCTTGGATCAATCAATGAAATATGGCTTGGCGAGACGCATACCCAGCTATGCCTATGGCGTGGCGAACAAGTCTTCACCCACGAGATGATGAGCGAGGGCACCCACGATCAGAATGTCCAACGCCTGTGCTTGCAGTTGGTCAACCCTGACGATCAAACCGCCGTAGCCAGTGTCGAGGTAATTGTGCGCGAACGGCTGAAAAAAATGGGGAAGGAGGGCGAGTTTTACCCCGCAGAGGAGGCTGATACTCATCAATAAGAAAAGGGGTATCGGTCATTCAGGGGGAGTTGATCCAAGGCCTGTTGTCGCTTGGAGGCGTATCTTTCGATGAGGATCCTGGATCGCTTAGATGACTCACTCAATTCAGCAACTCCATGGAGCAGCCAACGGGTTATGGATATCGAATTTCGCGGTAGTGGCATGCGTGATAACCCGTCTGTGGGTACATGAATCGCCCCTGATTTCATAGGCGCGTTATGGATTCAACCGGTTTGTGCAGCCATCCAGGTCAAAAAACGATGGAGCTGAGTCGTAAACTTCTTCGGCTTGGCATCCGGGTTCCTTGCCTGGGACAAGAAAAAAGAGATCTGCATCCTCATACTCGGGTAATGCTGAACAAACTGCTCTACCAGCTCTTCCAGTGTTTGCGGCCACATCAGGTCCTGTTCAGAGCGAAGCACTTGAGTTGACCGGATGAGTTTGCGCGAAGCTTCGCGCTGCAAGCGTAGCGATTGCGTCGGTATGGTCGCCTGGTCGATAAGGTCGGCATACCGGGTCAGTACGGATTCAAAGTCACCATTCACAGCAATGGCGATATTGCGCGACGGCTTGGACCGGTCGAAGCGTTGGGTCAGATCATTGCCCCATAAGCAACGACAGTGATGCTTGAGCCAATACCCCCAGCTCAATCGATTGTCAGGTGCCAATACCTCAGCACGACTACCGATATCGAAATCGATCTTGGTGACTTCGGCATGCCGACTTTCCAGCGTGCGCCTTTTCGACTCCAGCATTTCCAGATCCTGCGACGTAGGAGGACTGTGCAGAATAAGGGTTAGGTCAAGGTCGGAAACCCCCGGCACGGCGTCGCCTCTAGCGACACTGCCATAAATATAAATCCCGTCCAGCACAGGTTCCGGCTGCGCGAGCGTCATGCAAACGTCCGTCAGCAAAGCCTGAAACTGTGGCTGCATCTCGACGTTGGACACGGTGAGGATATAACCGTCCGCATCAATGCCACGAGGTTGGAGTCGTTCCATGAAGCCGTCCGTGAGTGGTGCTCAGTGAAAATCGGGGTCAAACCCCATCAAGACGTGCGCCGGCCTTCCAGGCTGGAAAACACATACATACCCGCCAGCATCGCCACTACAAAGATGAGAATTTGCCAGTGCCCGGTAAACAGAATGGCGACCGCAGGCCCAGGGCAGATACCCGAGAACAAACACGCTGACGGCCAGCCCGATCAAGGCGCCTCCGCCTAATGAAGCCCAAGGCGTGAAGTTGATCCAATCAATGCTCATTTTGCAGTTCCTGCACAGGAGAGTGGGTGAGGGCTGTTGATCAGCGAACCATCATAACCATCCGCGCGGGTCTGGGTCTGTGCAAGTCAGATTTTGCTGCCGCCCCCCATGGAATGGTGAAGCCCTGCTTCCAGTACTAAAGGAGGTGGCAATGCCCGCTAAAGGACCATTTCGGTCTGACGCCATAGGTTTAGGCTCAGCTTTGTGATCGTCAACGATGACAACAAGACGCGCCGCATCACCTGCGAGATGAGTAGAAAACCTCACTGACTCCCGTGTCTCCATAATAAAAAGAGGATTTATCATGAGTAGCACCTTCTTCATTCCTTCCGTGAACATGATGGGCATTGGCAGCCTCGACGAGGCGATGCTCGCAATCCGCAAGTACGGATTCCGCAAAGCCTTGATCGTCACCGATGCCGGCCTGGCCAAAGCCGGCGCGGCGGCCAAGGTCGCTGGCCTGTTGGCCCAGCAAGACATCGACTCCACCCTGTTTGACGGCGCCAAACCGAATCCGACCGTCAGCAACGTGGAGAAGGGCCTGGAACTGCTGGCCCGCAGCGACTGTGATTTCATTATTTCCCTGGGCGGCGGTTCACCCCATGACTGCGCCAAGGGCATTGCCCTGTGCGCCGCCAACGGCGGGCACATCAGCGACTACGAAGGCGTGGACCAATCCGCCAAACCACAAATGCCACTGATCGCCATCAACACCACCGCCGGCACGGCGAGTGAAATGACCCGTTTCTGCATCATCACCGACGAAGTTCGCCACGTGAAAATGGCCATCGTCGACCGCAACGTCACGCCCCTGTTATCCGTCAACGACCCTTCGCTGATGGCCGCCATGCCCAAAGGCCTGACCGCCGCCACCGGCATGGACGCACTGACCCACGCCGTCGAAGCCTACGTGTCGACCGCGGCCACGCCGATCACCGATGCCTGCGCACTCAAGGCCATCGAACTGA
This sequence comes from Pseudomonas sp. Xaverov 83, assembly GCF_019352905.1. Lineage (NCBI taxonomy): Bacteria > Pseudomonadati > Pseudomonadota > Gammaproteobacteria > Pseudomonadales > Pseudomonadaceae > Pseudomonas > Pseudomonas sp. Xaverov 83. The sequence goes on from NZ_JAAAFU010000049.1 coordinate 211,896, forward strand.
TCTCGGCCAACCTGCGCACCGCCGTTGCCCAGGGTGACAACATGACCGCCCGGGAAAACATGGCCTACGCGCAATTCCTTGCCGGCATGGCCTTCAACAATGCTTCGCTGGGATATGTACACGCCATGGCGCACCAACTGGGCGGGTTCTACGACCTGCCTCACGGCGTGTGCAATGCGATCCTGCTGCCCCATGTGTCGAGCTTCAACGCCAGCGTATGCCCGGCCCGGTTTAAGGATATCGCTCATGCGATGGGGGTTGAGACTCAGCAATTGGATGCGGAGAAGGGTGCGGCGGCGGCTATCACGGCCATCCGTAAACTGTCTGCGGATGTGGGGATTCCGAGCGGCCTCGTTGAGCTGGGTGTGAAGGCTGACGATATTCCGACCCTGGCAACCAACGCCATGAAAGACGCCTGCGGTTTTACCAATCCGCGTCCTGCCAATCAGGATGAGATTGAGCAGATTTTTCATACGGCGATGTGATTGATGTGAAGTGATGCTGGAGAGAACGCCCCGCCTTTGGTTGAAGTGCGGGGTGTTTTGGTTTTGTTCGCCGATAGGGTTGGAGTGGCTCACTGGCTGGCCGGCGGTCTGTCACGAGGGGGCTACTGTCTGCCAAAAGCGGACGACCGACGACAGGCATGAGTCTGACGGCGGCTCTCTTAAAACTTCGAAAACCTAATAAGATTGGAATAACCGCCCTGTTATTCACTTAAGGTATAAAAAGCCAATTGAACAGAAAATATGAATGCGGTAATGTCAATTTGGCATGAGCGTTTCGCTCATATGTTGCACTTGAGCAGAAAATCCCGAGATACCTTGCTGTGTCCTTAAATGGAAACGGCGGTGGTGCCTGATTTTAGGTATTACCAAGTGGGCTGGCGGCGGCAAGGAACCAATCCGCACCGACGATACCATCTCAATGATTAGCTCCGCTCGTAGGGTAGAGGCAAGCCAGTTTCGGGTTGCTCAAACGTACGCATCTCTGCTCTTTTCCTTCGCGAGAAGGCAGCGGACTAATACATTAAAGGATCATCAAGCAGCATGGATGAATATGCCCCCAAGAAAACCACCAATGAATCAATTTTTTCAATAGATAATTTGCTTGCGGCACTAGGCCTTAGTGAGGCCGAGTATGAGAGCATTCAAAATTTAGAAGAAAAAAATCGATACACGCCATTACATCTTAAAAAAAAGAATGGAGATGACAGGATCGTTTTCGACCCTCATCCACTCGTAAGGAAATTTCAGCGCAGAATAAAAAACAGGCTATTCAATCAAATCAGATACCCTACGTACCTTTACGGTTCAATTTCTGATCCAGAACACCCACGGGATTATATATCCTGCGCACAACAACATTGTAAAGCCAAGACGATATTAAAAATTGATATAACTTCATTTTTTGACTTTATAGATTATGATTTAGTATACAAAATTTTCAATGAGTTATTTTTTTATTCCGACGAAGTATCTGAAGCACTAGCAGATATTTGCACTAGAGAGGGAGTTGTACCACAAGGAGCACCGACATCTAGCTTTATAGCAAACTTGTGTTTTTTTGACGTCGAAGGACAGATCGTTAAAGGACTAGAGCGGCAAAAACTAAGTTACACTCGATTAACTGATGATATCACTGTGTCATCATCGATACAGGATAAAGATTTAAATAAAGCCAAATTCACTATTGTATCAATGATCGAGCACGCAGGATTCAAAGTAAACGAAGCGAAAACAAGTATAGAGTCAATTTCAACAACCGCTTTCAAAATTCATGGACTGAGAGTTAACAAGGAAACCCCCCAGCTTCCGCGAGATGAGATCAGGGCGATCCGGGCTGCGGTCAACAACCTAAAAATTCTTTCGCGAGAACCCAATGCGAGGACGAGCTTTGACTATAGAAAACGTTATGAAAGCATATCTGGTCGAGTTAATAAGCTGGCGCGCACAGGACACCCGAGATATAAAAAACATCGACTAGAACTAAAATCCATATTGCCCCTTCCGTCCCAAAAAGATATTCGGCGCTGCCTCACTATGCTTTCTACTTTAATGAGGGACTACGACGTTTTTTGTAGTACTCCACTTTACATGAAGCGATATCATCGCCTTCGGCACAGATTGATATTATTGCAGAGGGTTTATAAGCATGAGGCAAAAAAAATATGGGGGGAATTGAAAGTGCTAACTCCGACAAAAAGCAAAGCTGAACATGAACTATAAAGGATGCTTTTTTTTAATAACCGTTTTTTCCGCAACGGTTTTGTGCGCAATCACACTCATATCTATATTTTTGACTCTATTAATAGCTCATAATAACTCTCTAGAATTTTGTTTCTCACCTGGATGTTTTGATTTCGCTGCAAAAGCTTTTCAAGAACCTATAAAGATCTTCAAAATCGGCGTTGAGTTTGGAACGTATGCATTCACTGCAATCGGAGCGGCAACCGCCATATTGACTTATGTAAATTCTGTAAAGGCAGAAAAAAACAACCGACATTTTCAAAAGCACTCTGAATTCAAAGCTTTTACTTCGGGGCTGGTAGCGCAACATAACTCTGGCATAAGGCAAGAAAATTTCAACGCCAACAAATACTATGGTTTTTTATTCCCCCTATCGGCTGAGGCATATTTCATTCCCTCCGAGTCATACGATATTATTATCAACAGTATTGAACGGCAGATCGCAGAAACTCAAGCAAATTTTATTCCTGGTGATATGCGATCAATTGAAGAGCATTGCAGGAATATGTTGGCGTACTTCCACTCTTTGGGGATAGCTGTAGAAGAGCCAACTGAGGAAGTGTTGATGATGCTTGAGCCCAAAATATTTTCTTTTATAGACAGTATAAATCAACAGTTTACAAATATTGAGGTCAGCCTTAGAAGCAAGTCAAGGGACTACATACGTAGCATACAATAACGCGGCTCAAATTATGCTTTTACGGCTTTCCTCTAGGGCCCCACGACCATAGCCTAGCGCTTTGCGGTCTAAACTTGGACGAATGGGGGGGCAGATCCTTGCAACCATAATCGAAGCTTTTGGTATGGGTATAGCTTTCGAGAGCCTTTTGCAGATTAATACGTGATTCTGGCCGGTGATCTTTGTTGTCTGCCGTCACCATCAGCTTCCGATCCCACCGGCGTTTTGGATTGAGTCGCTGATACTGATGTCCAAGCAGGGAAATGCGTTGGGCTCGATGCATAATGTGAAGCTAGGAAGGGATTAAATGCATATATCACGAGTGAGCATCACGAATTTTGCCAATTTCAGTTCTCTTGATGTCGATACGGGCGAGAGTATTGTCATCGTTGGGGAGAACAAAGTAGGCAAGAGCAATTTCCTTCGAGCTTTACAACTAGTTTTGGATCCTGGGCTTTCCGAGCTTGATAGACAGCTTGGACTGGAGCACTTTTGGGATGGCCTTGGTGACGAAAAATTGGGTGCTACAGTCGAAGTTTCGATTGAACTAACGGACTTCGATGATGATCCAGATTTGATTGCCGTTCTGGCCGATAGTCTGATCGATATCGGTCCGCCAACCGTCGCGCGCATTACTTACAGGTTCAGGCCCAAGGCCGCACTGAATGGAGATGCCCCACAAAGCCTTTCGGACTACGAGTATTTGATTTTTGGTGGCGACGATGAAGACAATTCAATTGGAGCGATGCAGCGGCGCCAAATGCCGCTTGATGTGCAAGCGGCCTTGCGCGACGCAGAGAAAGATCTTTCCAGCTGGAGACGCTCTCCGCTGCGGCCGTTGATTGAGGAACTGACCTCCGATCTCGATGCCGATGCTCGTGAAGAAATTCAGCAAATGGTAAGTGAGGCACAGACTGATCTTGCTGATCGTGACGAGGTAGTTCGCACCGCAGAGAGAATCGGTAAGCGATTGCTAGACATAGTGGGGAGCAAGCACACTGTCCCTATAAAATTAGGCTTAGCCCCAACGAGAGTAGATGCTTTACTCCGAAGTCTTCGTATTCTCATTGATCATGGCGTACGTACCATAGGAGATGCCAGCCTAGGCACTGCGAATTTGATTTTTATGGCTTTGAAAAGCTTGGAGCTTGACCGGTTGGTCCTCAAGGGCGAGCGAAGCCATACTTTTTTCGCTATTGAGGAGCCTGAGGCGCATCTACACCCCCATGTGCAGCGCTTGGTTTATCGCTATTTTCTCGGTGCTGAGCCGGCTGGCGATAACAAGCAAACTTCAAATCTCACTACAATTCTGACCACTCATTCACCGCATATTGCCAGCGTGGCTCCTATAAGATCAGTGGTACTTTTGCGCCACAATGCCGGCGCGACTATCGCTACATCTACCGCCAAGGCGCCCCTAAACGAATGGGATGAAGAGGATCTTCAGCGATATATCGATGTTACTCGTGGAGAGCTCTTTTTCGCCCGTGGTGTTATTTTCGTGGAGGGAGACGCAGAGCGATTTCTGATCCCGGCATTTGCCGAGGCGCTGGGTATTCATCTAGACGTCTTGGGAATCTCTATATGCTCCGTAAGCGGAACCAACTTCGCTCCGTACATAAAACTAGTTGGAGCCAGCGGGCTTGATATTCCACACGTTATTTTGACCGACCTTGATCCAATTGAAGGAAAGAGCGCGCTTGCTAGGCAGCGCATCATCAGTTTGCTTGAGCTTGCAGATGATGATGGCGACCTCGACAATCTAGAGGATGACCAAGTACTTGCTTTGGCTGAGGAAGTAGGTTATTTCGTCAATAATAGTACGTTGGAAATCGAGCTATTTACCTCGGGTCTCGGTGCAGCTATGAAAGAGATTTTCGAAGGTGAGTGGGAACTTCGGCAAAAGTCAAAAGCCATATTGGATAGTTGGATTGCGAATCCCGACACCCTAGATAGTACTAGGCTGTTATCGCGGATTGAACGGATAGGTAAAGGTCGTTTTGCGCAAATGCTTGCGCCTTTCGTCACAGCCCGTTCCTGTCCCGCTTATTTTCAACGCGCACTGGAATATATTCGCAATGCCGTTGCGTAGCGTAAGCACCGCTTATCTTGCGCAGGCCAGAGAGTTGCGCGACAACGATCAGCAGTGGGCTGCCTATGAGTCTACTAGGCATTGCATTGTCTTGGCCGGGCCTGGAAGCGGTAAGACCAAGACGCTTGTACTCAAATTGGCACGCGTCCTGGCTGAGGACGTGCGAGCACCACGCGGAGTAGCCTGTATCACCTACAGTCAGGAGTGCACGCGTGAACTTACCCGACGAATGGAGTTGCTCGGCCTGCGTGAGTCGTCGCGTCTATTCATAGGTACGGTACACGGATTCTGCCTTCGCCATCTGCTAATTCCATATGGGAAGTTAGCGAACTTAGGTCTTCCCGATCCAATTACTATTTCGACCACCGATCATTGCCAACAGGTGTTCGCGAGGGTCAGGAACCGTCTATTCGGTGAAACCCGCACCTACAAAAAAATGGATATGGATAAGTACCGGCGCGTACATTTTGATCGGACAGCACCAGCATGGCGAGAGGTTGCGGAGCTTGCTGCCTTGGCCGAGGCCTACGAAGAGGCGTTGCACCATGAAGGTTTCGTCGACTTTGAGGATCTAGTTATCTACGGGGAACGGCTAGTAGCTCAGCATGACTGGGTCTTGCCGCTCGTAAGCGCGCGCTTCCCAATGCTAGCTGTTGATGAGTATCAGGATCTGGGTATAGGCCTACACCGCATCGTTAAGCGACTCGTGTTTGACGGAGGAGTTCGCTTGTTTGCAGTTGGGGATGCTGACCAGTCGGTGTATGGTTTTAATGGTGCTGACTCTAGCCTGCTACATGAGCTGGCTGAGCGACCGGATGTCGAATGTGTGAAATTGGAAGTGAACTACCGTTGCGCTGAGACCATTGTACGGGTATCTGAACGTGCCTTGGGCGAGTTGAGAGGTTATCGTTCTTACTATCCGGATAGGAAAGCGCATATTGCTATAGTTGAGTGCCCTGATGGGCTGACACAACAAGCAAGTCGTGCGATCAAGGAAATCATTCCTGCTGCCTTGGCGAGCAAGCCGGGGCGACAAGTTGGTGACATAGCTATTCTTTATAGGAATGCGGGCATTGGGGATGTAGTCGCAAGTGCAGCTGCCGAAGCAGGATTGAGTTTTATCCGAGTCGACACTTCAGCACCTTACCGAAAATGCGCTATTACGAGCTGGATTGAGGATTGTTCAGCATGGTGTGCAGGAGGGTGGCGTGAGACGGCGCCTCTATTACATGGGTTGATTGATCGGTGGTTGGCATTTCATCGCCTGCGCTTGTCAGACAACAATGCTCGAGTCGAACGTAAGAAGCTAACTCAGTTCCTGTGGACTCATAGACAAAACCGATCTGCTCTCTACTTTGTGAGCACCATACGCGAAGAGCTTCTTGATAACTTAATTGCGACCGATGCCAGTTTGCTTGACCAGGCTGCTCAGGTGGAAGCGATGACTCAAGCGTTCCAGGAGGGCGGCACCCTGCAAGAGCTAGATATGGCACGTCTCGGCGGGCGCGACGGATCTCCCGACCAGCTGAATTTGTTGACACTCCATTCCGCAAAGGGGTGCGAATACGACGTGGTAATCATGCTTGGCCTGGATGAAGGTTCCTTTCACTGGACGAATGTTCAAGGTAATGATCTTCGTGAAAGCCGTCGCCTTTTCTATGTTGGGTTTACACGTGCTCGTGATGAGGTGCATATGTTGTATTCAGGCTGGAACGAGAACCGTGGCCGTCGTTACTACTCAGGCCGTTTGCGCTTTCTTGAGGAGCTTATTGCAGATTAAGCGAGATAATCTGAGTGACCACTGGCGGAAAGCGCTCCGCAGTTTTCCACACTACAGAAACTCGAAAGCTGTGCAGGATAATAAAAGTTTACTTGTCCACCAGCGTCTGCGATTGGCCGCAATGGATCGATTTCTGCCTGTCACGATGGGCCGAAATCGACTCAAATGGCCTGTCACGCGTCGATAAAACTAAGATGATTTAGCCGGTCCGGAAATGTTATCTATATGACAACTGGGAAGAAGAAAATGATGAATGGAAGAATTAAAGTTGCCCTGCTATTCGGCCTGTTACTTTCTTCGTCAAGTGCTTTTGCTGGTTGTATAGGCTATACGGGCCCCGGTGGTCCTTGCTCAACAGGACCCGGTGGTGGTCTCTCGACTGGCCCAGGTGGAGGCCTCTCTACAGGGCCAGGTGGTGGCCTCTCAACAGGACCTGGTGGTGGTCTCTCAACAGGGCCTGGCGGCGGACTTTCTACTGGTCCCGGTGGCGGCCTCTCAACGGGCCCTGGCAATCATTGGCGTCCCGTACCTACTGGGCCAGGTAATAACTGGCGCCCTGTGTCCACGGACTCTGATGACTAATCAGTCCGTAATTGTTTTACGATGACAGCTTCTTGCCATTTTTGTCCGTTACCACCGGCAGCTTCTGGCCGAAAGCCGACATTCAGCATAGTCGGAGAAAAGCAGTGCCTTGGCACGTGTGCCGTCGCTGAGCCGCTGTAGATGCCTACAACGCCCCAGCGGCTAATCGATTGCGTGCGCTGAACGGTAAGTGCTATTGGACTACGTCTGATTTCAGCTACACGGCACCTCCCGATCCATCAACTTACCCACCAACAGCACCCCCAACTCACTAAGCTGGTGAATCGCCAACGCCACATCACGGTCTTTCCCGCTCAGTTCTTCCGACAGATCAAGCAGCAACGCGCTGACCGAGGCGAAGGTTTCATAGCTATTGGTAATCAGACTTTCACTGCTGGCATCAGCAGCCACACTGAACAGCGCACCCGACGGCGGGGCGGTTTTGGCGGAGGAGGGATTGAGATAGTGATCCAAGGCACGGTGCGCGGCTTGGTTGAGTTTCAAATCGGGAGTTCCCGGAGGATTCGGCGTTACCTTGAACATACTTGGAATTACCTATTCTGGGCCATCACCCCTTGGCTACTAAACAAAGGGGTGGCAGCTGTGCGCAGGTTAGTAGACCGGGGAACTCCAAGGAAGCCGGCGCGCCCGAGGGCGCCCTGCACACAGCCACCATCAAGCACAGACGGGTACGTCTGATGGAGGAAGCTCATGCTCTTAGAGTTAAACCTCGGGCTACTAAACCCGATCACTGAGTTTTCAGCGACCGAGCAACCTTAGAGACGCCCACCCAGGTGCACAAGCCGGCGGATTCTGACGCAACTGTAGGCAATGGAGCAAGGCGCCGTGCTCACTGCCTCAAGCCACGGGACTGAAATCCATCAGTCCCGTTTTTTTCTCAGGCCGGTTGCGCCGCCAGGCTGTTACTCACCTTGCGCCCCAACACCAGCACCGTCACAAACCCGGCGCCCACCAACGCAGTCGCCAAACTCAACAGCACCGACGTCCCCATCTTGTCGACAATCTGCCCACCAAAGAACGAGCCCACGGCAATGATCACCTGGAACAACGCGACGAACAGCGGCATGCCACGTTCCACATCCTTGGGCGCCACCACAAACATCCAGATACTCGCGCAGGCCGGGAAGGCGCCGAAGGCGAAGCCCCACAGTGCGATCAGCATCACGGCGCCGCTCATGCCGGTGGCGAAGTAGGGGAACAGGGCGGTGCTGGTGCCGATCATCAGGGCCACCAGCAGCAGGGTGTGGCGCACGCTGCGGTTGGCGGCGAAGCCGGCGAAGACGTTGCCCATTACGCCGGCCACGCCGTAGAGCAGCAGCAGGGAGCCAATGGTCGGGCCGTCGAAGCCGGAGCTGTTTTTGAAGAACGGGGCGACGTAGGTGTACGCGGCAAAGTGTGCGAGGCCGATCAGCAGCACGGCGATCAAGCCGACCCGGGCTTGTGGGTTGATGAACAGGGCCGGCAGGTCGCTGATGCGGATGGCTTTTTCCGGTTCAAGTCGGGGCAGCAGGAACATCTGCGCCAGCAGTACCGGGATGCCCACCAGTGCGGTGACGAGGAAGGTCATGCGCCAGCCCATCAGGCCGCTCAGCCAGGTGCCGACGGGTACGCCGAGGACGGTGGCCAGGGTCACGCCCATCATGATGATCGAGGTGGCTTTCGCTACGCCGACGCCCTTGGGCGCCAGGCGGCCGCTGAGGGCGATGGCCGTGGCCCAGAAGCCGCCGATGCTGATGCCCAGCAATACGCGGCCGAACAGCAGCAGGCTGAAGTCGCTGGCGTAGGCCACCACCATGTTGGCGATGATCATGATCAGGGTCAGGCCGATCAGCAGGTAGCGGCGGTCCATGGCGCCAATGCCCACCGACAGCAGCGGGGCGGCGAGGGCGGCCATGATGCCGGGCAGGGTGACCATCAGGCCGGCGTGGCCGGCGCTGATGCCGAGGTCGGCGGCGACGTCGTTGAGTACGCCTACTGGCAGGAATTCGCTGGTGACCAGGGCGAAGGCGCCCACGGCAACCGAGAGAATCGCCAGCCACTGTTGCAGGACGGTTTGTTGATTATGTTCGGGGAGGCCGCTAGGGGCCCGGCTTGCGCTTGGCATGGTGTCGGGTTCCGGGAGGATATTTCGCCTGAGGACAGACGGGAGGGAGAAAGTGGAGGCGATTATAGGAATGGGTTTTGGTAAGCCAATAGGCGACCGGTTCGATAGTAATCATCAGTCTCGTTGATAAGACGGCCTGAGTAGAGCGGTCGCTTCTGTGTCGACCGCGAGTTCCCAGTGGGCCAGTGAGGGGACTGCTGCGCAGTCCGACGGGAGCAAGCTCCCTCGCCACAGGTTGTTGGGTGACCCACACGCGGTGGTGTTCAGGCGTGGGTTTAGCGTAATGCTCTCTCCACTAAGGCTGAACCCTGAGCGCCCGGATGATGAACGCATGCAGGCTGTTCACCGCTTTGGAGCTGCGAGAGGCCCGGCTACGTAGAATCGAAACGTCCATGGGTTCAATGGCTGCCAAACCGTGCTCCTCACCCAAGACCTGAAGTGATGGCTGTACGGTGCATTGCGTGATCGCGGCAATCGCAAGCCCGCCCTCGACGGCGGCCACCTGGCCGGCAAGGCTGGAGCTGTTGTAGACCACCTTGAATTCGCGGCCCTGTTGGGTCAGTGAGTTCACCGCATACCGCCGCGCCAGGCTTGCGCTTTCGTAGACGGCGATGGGGAGCGGGTCGCGTCGCCACAGTTCGAACTGGGGTGAGCCGACCCACACCATGGGTTCCTGGAACAGAAAGGTGCCGCTCTGGGGCGAGTCCCTGGACACCAGCGCCAGGTCAAGGTCGCCGCTGCGCAATTGCGGGATCAGGGTGGTCGACTGTTCACAGGTCAGTTCGATTTCCACACCGGCGTAACGCGGCGAGTAACGCTTGAGCAGCGGTGTGAGGTACCTGGCCGCGTAGTCTTCCGCGACGCCAAGGCGGATGCGCCCGGTCAGCTCTTCACCGTGGAACGCCGCCTGGGTTTCAGCGTGCAGGGCGAGCATCCGGCGGGCGTAGCCCAGCAGTGTCTGGCCGTCGGCGGTCAGTTGCAGGTGCCGGGGGCCTCGACTCAACAATTGCCGTCCAAGGGCGGCCTCGAGTTTTTTCATCTGCATGCTGACGGCGGACTGCGAGCGGTTGACCTCATGGGCGGCACCCGACAAGGAGCCGGCATCCACCACGGCCACAAAGCATTTGAGCCAATCGAGTTGCAAGTCGCTGGCCGGCATTGCGCTTACCTCTATTCGTTAATCGAATGGCTGTGACGTGAATTATGCGCTTTTCATGACTGTTTGTTCACCCGCAAGATTCTGGCCTGGCTCACACCTACTGGATCGGATCATGCCCTTTGATACCTGGCTGCTTTACCTGGCTACCTGCTTCGGCATCGCGGTGGTGCCGGGGCCCAATGCGTTGTTGGCGCTGACCCATGGCGCGCTTCACGGCAATCGGAAGACGCTGTTCACCATCACCGGTGGCGTGCTCGGTTTTGCCATCGTGCTGTCGCTTTGCGCATTGGGGTTGGGGGCGCTGATCCAGGCGTCGGCCAGTTGGTTTTTTGCGTTGAAGGTGGCCGGCGGGCTGTACCTGATCTGGCTGGGCTTCGGGCTGTGGCGGGCGGCACCGGTCAGCCTTGAGGCGACCGGCGCGACCAGCTCGCGGAGCTGGTCGCTGTTCCGTCAGGGGCTGGTATCGGCGATTTCAAACCCCAAGGCCTTGCTGCTGTTTACGGCGTTTATTCCACCTTTCCTGGATTCCCACCGCAGCATCATCGCGCAGACGATCACCATCGCGCTGACCTACGCCGTGGTGGAGTTCATCGTGGAATACCTGGTGGCGAGCGCTGCGCACCGGGTCCGGCCTTGGCTGGCTCGAACCGGGCGCCGGTTCAATAAAGTCTGTGGCGGGTTCTTCGTACTGTTTGGGTTGGCCCTGCCTATCCATGCCTGAGGGCACATGCCCACCCCATCAAGGGTGCTCGATCACCATCACCGCGGTGGTATCCGCTTCAAGCGCTTCAAACACATGGGGCGCATTCGCCAGGTAGCTGATGTAGTCGCCAGCGTATAGCAGCACGGGTTCATTGGCCGGGCCGATATTCGCGCTGCCGCTGCACAGCACCACGTGCTCGACGGTGCCGGCCGGGTGCGGCTGTGACAGGCGCACTTCACCGGGCTGGACCTTGAGGCGGTAGATGTCGCGCCGCATGCCTGCCGGGCAATCCGCAAGCAGTGTTGCCGCGTAGTGGGCGGTTTCGGCATAGGTGGTCAGACCCTCGTTGGCACGAATCACCCGCAGGTGCTGCTGGGGTTGTTCGAAGAACCGGGTCACCTGTAACCCCATCGCCGTGGCCAGCGACCACAGGGTTTCAATGCTGGGGTTACCGATCCCGGACTCCAGTTGCGACAAGGTGGACTTCGCCACTCCGGCGCGTTTCGCCAATTCGGTCAATGAAAGCCCGGCTGACTGGCGCTCGCGTTTGATCGACAAGGCCAAGAGGTCGATTCGGCTCGTGTTGTTGTTGAATGAATTGTTCGTTATGTCGGTCATTTGTTCTCTAAATCATCCTGAATCAGGTTGACGCCTAGGTATTCGTTGTTCAGCATAGCAATCATTCGTTCATTATAAAATCCGAGTCGCCGAATGATCTGGTTTGTATGCTATTGGCCGTGGCTGCTTTGGCAGGCGCTGTCCTATGACCTCGAAGGGTGGCGCAGCCTGCTGGTGGCGACGCATCTGGTTCAACAACATTGCCTGGGGCTATTTTGCGGGCCGCTATGATTCCTTTTTGCCATCCATCATGATCGGGCTATGATCGGCAAATCCGAACCAGACGCTTCACAGACCTATGCCCGTTGACCTGCAAGCCCTCTATCCCAAACTGATCCACTTGATGCTGGATACGGTGTTCGTGGTCGACAGTGAAAACCAGATAGTTTTTGTGAGTGATGCCTGCGAAGCGCTGCTCGGTTACCGCGCCGACGAACTGACCGGCACGCTGATCACCGACTATATGCACCCCGAAGACCTGGCACGCACCCGCGCCTCCATTGTCCGGGTCATGAATGGCAAGCCCCACGTCGACTTCCGCAACCGTTACCTGCGCAAGGATGGCAGCGTGGTGCACATTTTGTGGGCGGCCTTCTGGTCTGAAGAAGTGGGCGCGCGGATTGGTGTCGCGCGGGACATCACGGCCCTGACACAAGCAGAGGAAGAGCTACGTTTCCTTGCCCATCATGACTCGCTGACGGCCCTCACCAATCGATCGCTGTTCAATGATCGACTGGACACAGCCCTGCAAGGGGCCCTGCGGCACAACAGCAAGCTGGCGCTGCTGTTTCTGGACGTCAATGACTTCAAGTGCATCAACGATGTGCATGGCCATGCCATCGGCGACCGCTTGCTCTGCGTGATTGCACGGCGGCTGGAAGGCTGTGTGCGTGGCAGCGACCTGGTGGCGCGAATGGGCGGCGATGAGTTTACGGTGCTGCTGACGGACATCCAGTCGGAAGACGCCGTTTCCGCAAAAGTCGCGCAGATACTCGCCGTCATGGCCGAGCCGCTGAGCGCTGAGTTTGGCGCGGTGAAAATGCCGTCCTGCAGTATTGGCGTGGCGTTTTATCCCGCGGACGGGAAAGACGCCGACACGCTGCTCAGCCATGCGGACGGCGAGATGTACCGGGTAAAAAGAAATCGGTTTGCAGGTGAGTGACCTGGGTCAGGCCTCTACTGATGGAACCTGCGCCCCAGCGCATCCAGCCGCACCGCAATCGGCGGCAAACGCTCACTGCTCCTGGCCAGTGTTTCCACATCCTGCGCGGTGTTCTGGGCAATGCTCTGCACTGATTGCAGCCGTCCCACAATCTCCACATTCGCCGTTGATTGCTCTCGGGTGGTCGACACAATCCGCCCATTGAGCTGATCAATCTGCGAAATATCATTGCCCACCGCTCGTAGCATCTCCACCGCCAGCTGGCTGTCTTCCACGCAGCGTTCCACCCCTTGGCGGCTATCGTGCATGGCTTCAACCGCTTGCCGGCTGCCGTGTTGCAAGCCTTCAATAATCGTCTTGATCTCCTGGGTCGACACCGCCGTGCGCTGCGCCAGGCTGCGTACCTCATCGGCGACCACGGCAAACCCGCGTCCTTGCTCACCGGCGCGGGCGGCTTCGATGGCGGCGTTGAGAGCCAGCAGGTTGGTCTGGTTGGCGATGCTGCTGATGACTTCCAGCACCGAGCCGATCTGTTCGGCTTGCACGGCCAGCCCTTCGACCGTCTCGTTGGTGTCGTGGAGGCGGGTGGCGAGCTGGGTGATTTCCTGCTGGGCGCGACCGACGCTTTCCTGGCCACGGATGATTTGCTGGCTGGCTTGGTCCGCGTGGTCGACGGCCTGTTCGACGTGCACGGCGATGTGGCCCATGGCGTCTTCCATGCGCTGCATGGAATCGGTCATTTGCGCGATTTCCGCCAGTTGATGGCGCGCGCCTTTTTCCAGGGTGCCGCTGGCGTGGGCCAGTTCCTGGCCGAGTTGGCCGAGGCCATGGGAGTCGCGGGCGACGCCGTCTATCAGGCCGGTGATCTGGGTCAGAAAGTGGTCGAAACGCGTCGCCAGTGAGACATGAGCTTTTTCCGGGCTGCCCTTGGCGGCCTCACCGCTGAACTGGGTGGTGACGGCGAGCATCTTTTCGAGCATCTCCTGACTTTCTACCGCCTCTTTCTGGCTGTGAACCGCGAGGTAGAGCAGGGCGACCGTCTCCATCACCACGTAGAACGCGTGGACGAAAATCATGCTCCAGCCCCCGTGATGCTCCATCACAAACACCGGGAAACCCTGGTGTTGCAAGGCATGGAACACCACGTGGTGCACCGCGATGGTGGCGGCGGCCACCAGGATGGGCAGCCAGTCGCGGTAGAAGGTCAGCACCGCCAGCAGTGCAAAGATACCGAAGTGCGATTCGATGACGCCCTCAGCCTGGTTGATGTGTAATGCCGCCATGATCATCAGGCCAACGCCAAGCGCGCAGCGCATCAGGCGAGTGCCGCCTATGACGCGATAGGCCAGGGTAAGCACCACGCTGGTGCCGCCCCCGATGATGAGCGCTTGCAGCAGCGTGTCGTGCCAGAACGCCAGGCCGAGGGAAAACAGGGCCATCAGCCAGATCAGGGCGAGCATGATGCGGTCGGCTTTGCGGTAGTGCTCGATGAAACGGGCTTGCGCGGGCATTCACTCGTACTCCATGTGGTCTGGCCAGGATCAGGCAAGCATGCGACGTGCCACACGCGCATGCGGGGGAGCGAATCAGCTGTAAGGGAACTCGGATTGATTGATGCCAGGAGGTTATCGGCATGGGTGGGAGGGGCTTTAGAGGGGATAACGGTCAAAAGCGGTACTTATCGGACAACAGATTCAGCCGATATCGACCTTCATGGATATGTCCCAGGTGCCGGCACCGTTTTTAGCCAGACCGATCATCATCAGGCCGAGCCACTCGAGCGACTGGGCCATCTGCAGACCGCCGACATCCAGCGGACGCAGCCCGAGACTCTCGAGGAAGGTCGAGACGCGCGCCTTGGCGTCTGCATCGTCCGCCGCGATGAACGCATCGAGGCGTTTATCCTTGGCCAGTACGTGACCGAAAAGGGTATTGAACGCCTTGACGACCTGCGCGCTGGCCGGGGCGAGCTTGGCGATTTCCTGCGCGCCGGAACTGCCGTGGGGGGTAACAAGGCCAGTAAGATCGGGAGCGACCGGGTTGGTGATGTCGATGATCACCTTGCCGTCGAGCGCTTTCCCGAAGTCGGCCAGGACCGCCACCGCATGGGTGTAGGGTACGGCGAGAATGACGATGTCGCCCGCCGGAATGGCGCCGTAAGTCCCCGTGATCGCTGCGCAAGCGAGCTTGTCGGCAAGCGCCCGTGCCTTGGCGGGATCGCGGCTGACCACCTCGACGGTGTGTCCGGCCTTGGCGATCCGACCGGCGATCGCCGTGGCCATGCCTCCCGAACCGATGATGCTGATAGTGCTCATGTGTGGTCTCCGGCCGGGAAGTAATGACCGCTATCGAGATCGGCGAAGAGTCCGGGTTGGGTCGGTTCCCAGCCAAGCACCCGGCGCGTGATGGCGTTCGATGTCGGGGTGTCCAGCGTGACCAGATTCGCAAGGAACCCGAAGTAGCCAGGCAACATCAGCACGTCTGCGGGAATAGACACGGCCGGCAGGTTCAACCGGCTGGCAATGGCTTCGGCGATCTGACGGTAGGGGATAGCCACCTCGGCGATTGCATGCCAGCTTCTGCCCGGTGCGCCTTTTTCCAGCGCCAGGCGAAACACAGTGGCGAGGTCACGTGCGTGCACGGCCCCCCAACGGTTGGCACCCTCTGCGGGGTAACCGACGACCCCCTTTTCCTTGGCCAGCCCGATCAACAACGGAAGGAAGCCCGCGTTATCGGTGGCGCTGTGCATGATCTCGGGGATCCGCACTATCGAAGACCGTATGCCTTTTTCGGCCAGACCGATCACCGTGGTTTCCACGATGTTCCGAACCCGCAGGGTGTTCTTGTACGGATCGCCGCCGGGAAGGGGTGGATCCTCCTCGGTGGCCGGCCGGCCCAGGCCCGCCCACCCGGGTGAGCCGACGCTTCCAGACACGACCAACGGCTTTGCGCTTCCGGCCAGTGCTTCGCCATAGGCAAGCATGATCTCAAGCTCTGCGGCCGCAACGGCGTTGATCCCGCCGGTTGGAATCAGGTCCTGCCGGTGCGCGAGGTGAATCACGCCGTCCGAGGCAGCGGCCGCCTCCTTGAGCCCGTCGAGGTCCTCGAGATTGCCGCGACGCACCTTGGCGCCGAGCGCCGCAACCTGCGCCGCAGCCTTGTCGGACCGAGCCAGGGCAGTGACCTCATGGCCGGCGGCGATAAGGTCGGAGATGACGTACGGACCGGAGTGGCCGGTGCCGCCGGTAACAAAAACGTGCATATGCGTTCTCTCATGGGCAGAGCGTCGAACGATTCGGCGACTGCATCAGGTGTGGAAATCATGCTGGGCTTTTCACTTGTATAAAGCAAGTGAAATGCTGAAATTTTACTTGTGATGTGCAAGTGATGCTAAAGTTCGGCCATGAAAACGACACGAAAAGAGACCTTTCGGTCTCACTGCGCAGTGAATTACGGCGTGGAAGTATTTGGCGATCGGTGGTCGCTGCTGATCATCCGCGACATCGTCTTTACTGGGAAAAAGACCTACGGCCAATTCCTTAAATCGGAAGAGGGAATCGCAACCAACGTCCTGGCTTCTCGCCTTGCCTTTCTTGAGGAGCAGGGCATTCTCTCGAAGGCGCCCAACCCCGATGACCGGCGCAAGGATTTTTATGGGTTGACGGAGAAAGGCATAGACCTCATTCCGATCCTGCTGAACATCGTTTTGTGGAGCGCGAAGCACGATTCGCAATCGTACGTGCGTCCGGACTCAACGCTCTTTGAGCAGTTGAGCCAAAGCCCCGCACAGGTGATCGAAGAGGTGAAAGCGCTATTGCGTGGGGGCGGATGCATCTTTCCAGCGGCTAACGAATGAGCCGGCTGCGAGCGGGTATCGTCGCAGCCGCAGGCAGCCCGTCTGACTTTCACGCAGGGCGGCAAACTCGGTTGGTGTCTCTGGAGGGCGGACACCCAAACTGGCGACTGTACTCTCGGCTGAATTGCGACGGGCTTTCGTAGCCCACTCGATAGCAGGCACTCGCCACATCCAGGCCTTCGACGAGCATCAGACGGCGGGCTTCTTGCAGACGGAGTTGTTTCTGATACTGCAACGGACTCATGGCTGTCACCGCCTTAAAGCGATGATGCAATGTAGAGCTGCCCAAATTGGCTACCCGGGCGAGTTCTTCGATGCGTAAGGGTTGGGTGTAATGGTTATTCAACCAATCGATTGCCCGGGTTACCCGACGCGTTTGCGAATCACCGAGGGCAAGCTCATACAGGCGGCGTCCGTGCACGCCCCGCAGGAGGCGGTAATACAGCTCTCGCAGGGCGAGCGGAGCCAGCATGCCGATGTCCTTCGGCGTCTCCAGCAGCCGTACCAGGCGAAGCATTGTTTCCAGCAGCGGCATGTCGACTTTTTCAAGGAAAAGGCCAAGCTCCGGCTCGTCCGGCACGCCCGTCGGGGGAGCATCGGCGATGACCTGAGCGATTTCCGTGGCCTCGAAATCAAAACGGATACACAGGTAGGGCGCCTCCGGACTGGCCATCAGCACGCGACCCGAAACCGGAAGTGTCACCGATACCACCAGGTAATTGAGCGGGTCGTACAGATAACGGTCGTCACCCAGGCCGACTTCTTTTTGCCCCTGCACGATCAGGCAAAGTGCCGGCTTATGGACGGTATGGATAATTTCCGAGGGCGCGTCCAGGCGAATGACCTGCAGGGGCGCTATCGCGGTCTCATAGGCCCCGGGCGCCGTAAACCGTTGCGTCAGCAGGCGAACCAGTTCATCACGGTAGATGGCTGTGTTTTGAAGGATGAAAGCATGGTGCTGTTCCATTTCAAGGCTCTCACACGTATTCATGAGCGTCTGCCTGGGGGTTCCAGGCACTCTTGTTTTTACCACGAGCCCGTCGTAACGCCCAGTCGCGTGCACAGACACGAATAGGCAAAAGTTGCGCAGGTTTTGGCACGCGTCGATCAGGCCCGTACCCTTAATCTTTTCGACGTACCCCGCAGCAACGCCCGCGCCATCGGCGGTCGATGCTGAACTTCAATGCATACAGCAGGAGCTACGGATATGTCGAACATTCAAAACAAAGTCGTCCTGATTACCGGTGCAAGCAGCGGTATTGGCGAAGCGGCCGCCAGGTTGATCGCCGCCAAAGGCGCTCAGGTGGTACTCGGTGCCCGCCGTACCGAGCGGCTGGACAAACTGGTGCGCGAGATCCAGGCCGAGGGCGGCTCGGCAAGTGCCAGCACACTGGACGTTACGAATCTGGAGTCCATGCAGGCGTTCGTGGCGTTCGCCAAGGCGCAGCATGGAAAGGTCGATGTGATCATCAACAACGCGGGCGTGATGCCTTTGTCTCCCTTGGCTTCGTTGAAGGTCAACGAGTGGAACCAGATGCTCGATGTGAACGTTCGCGGGGTGCTGCACGGTATTGCCGCCGTCTTGCCGGGCATGGAGGCGCAAGGGTTCGGCCAGGTCATCAATATTTCATCGATCGGCGGTCTTGCGGTTTCTCCGACAGCTGCGGTGTACTGCGCGACCAAATTCGCAGTCAGGGCAATCTCGGATGGCCTGCGACAGGAAACGGACAAGATCCGGGTCACCGTGGTGTGCCCGGGCGTCGTCGAGTCCGAACTGGCCGATACGATTTCCGATGAGGGAGCCCGCGAGGTAATGAAAGCCTACCGGCGCGTGGCTATCAACGCAGACGCCATTGCGCGAGCACTCGCCTATGCCATCGAACAGCCCGACGATGTGGATGTGAGTGAGATTGTGGTTCGTCCGACCGCCAGCCCACACTGAGCCGTTCGGATGGATGGCATGCTTGAGTTCGCAGGCAGTCGTTCATGAACGGCTGCTCTCGTCCGATTGCGGCACGTCACGAATGGCAGCTGGCGAAAGTGGCATTTGGAACAGCCCAGCCCCGCGTTGGGCTATTTGCCTCGCGGCTCAGTCACCTTCCTGGTTTCGAGCTATTGCGATGCCTTGCGACAATGCATGCATGACATTCGCCGCCATTTCCTCAGTACTGTTCAACCCGTCCACTCTGACAATCGGTACTGTTTGCTGCGACATCCAGCGCTCGTGCCACGCCCTGTTGCGTCCGGCAAAGGTCGGGTCGTCGTACTGGGATGCCCATTTCCGGAAGGCCACATGTATTTCATACATGTCGCCGCCTGGCGCGATTCGATCTCCGAAGAGCGCCTTTTCACGTGCAGCCAAGCGTTCAAGACGAACCGAGGTAGGCGTTGCGACAAACACAATCAGGTCGGCGTCGTTGATCAGTGCATCTCCCCAACCCATACAAGAACCGGTGAGTATCCAACCGTCATCACCGAAGCATTGCTGAATCAGGGCCACGCGCTCATCGGGCGGGCGCTTGGTTGTAAAAGGAGGGTTGGTGGGCAGCCAATAGAAGTCATCGACATCAAGATGGCGAAGGCTGAGCAAAGAGGCGAGGGTACGGCCCAGCGTGGTCACGCCTGCACATGAGGCGCCTGTGATGTAGATCCGCATGAGTATCCGCCGGTCTTAGCGCTGCTGAAGCGCTATTTTCAGCCCCAGCCCCAAAAACAGAGTACCGATGATCTTTCCCTCCCAGCGGCGCAGCCTTGAAAGGCCCACCATCCATTTGCTCAACGGACGAATAGAGACCGAGATGAGCGTGGTGTACACCGCACTGAGCCCCGAAAAGATCAACCCCAGCACCGCGAACTGCGCCAGGGAAGAACCGGATTCCGGGTGGATGAATTGCGGCAGGAAGGCCAGGAAGAAAATCGCGGTTTTCGGGTTCAGCACTTCGGCAACCACCGCCTGGAAATACGCCTGGGTCGAAGTCACCGTGGGCAGGTCTTTGCGCGTGGTTGCGCCAGGCTTGGCCATAAACGCGCGTATGCCCAGGTAGATCAGGTAACAGGCGCCGACGATTTTGACCACGTTGAACGCCACGGCCGAGGTCATCAGGATGGCAGACAGGCCCAACGCCGCACACAGCGTATGGATAAGGTCGCCCGAGGCCACCCCCAGTCCGGTGGCAATGCCGACCTTGCGGCCACCCTGGAGGGTGCGGGTGATCACCAATAGCACGGCTGGGCCTGGGATCAGGAAAAGGCCGATGACCACGGCGACATACGTCAGGATGGGGGCGAGTTCGAACATGCTGTGTTATCTCAAAGCCGGATGCGTCCTACAGTAATCCTTATCCCGGGGATTAACGCAATACAGATGGGCACCCGCCGGAACCGCCTGGCCTTTTACTTCGCGAACGCGTATTCGCCACCCTGTTCCAGGGCCTTTTGATACGCGGGTCTTGCCTGAAAGCGTTGCACCCACGCCGCCACATTCGGGGACGCCTGCAACTTGCCCTGGGCCCTGGCGATTTCGCCGATGAAGCTCATCTGGATATCCGCGCCAGTCAATTCGTCACCCACCAGGTACGGCGTCAGCCCCAATGCGTTGTCCAGATAACCCAGGTAGTTCGCGACCTCGGATTCGATACGCGGATGCAAGGGCGCACCCGCATCACCCAGGCGCCCAACGTAGAGGTTGAGCATCAGCGGCAGCATGGCCGACCCTTCGGCGAAGTGCAGCCATTGCACGTATTCGTCATAGGTGGCCGTGGCAGGATCGGGTTGCAGGCGGCCGTGGCCGTGGCGGCGAATCAGGTAGTCGATGATGGCGCCGGACTCGATCACTACGTGGGGGCCGTCTTGAATCACCGGTGATTTGCCCAGGGCATTGATGGCCTTGAGTTCCGGTGGCGCGAGGTTGGTTTTCGGGTCGCGCTGGTAGCGCTTGAGCTCGTAAGGCAGGCCGAGTTCTTCGAGCAGCCACAGGATACGCTGCGAACGGGAGTTGTTGAGGTGGTGGACAATGATCATGGTGGCTCCGCTGGGCGAGAATAGGGGCGTATAGGGACAGACCGCTGTGGCGCTGTGGAGTGCCGTGAATTAAATGTGCTTCGATAAAGGCATGAAAGATGGATAATCACCGCGGCAAGCACTGATTACAAACCGGATAAACCACATGAATCGTCAAAAGAAACTACAGCAGCTGTTCAAGGCCAAGGCCAAAAAGGCCAGCGCCAAATTGGCACCCGCCCGCAAGGACAAGTACATCAGTAAAGCAGACCGATTGAAACTGGCTGCTGAATCCGCTGATGAGCCTGCTGTTTCTTCTGAGAGTTGATCCAGAAGGCCTAAGCATCATCCGATAGGGAATCGACGGAAAAACCATGAACACTGCTCAACTTGCGATTCAGCACTACATACTCGCCAAGGACGGCAACCGTCCGCATTTGCTCAGCCGGGCGTTTGTTCCGGAGGCGACCCTGGACATGGTAGTGCGCACCGGTTCCATCTCGTTCCCGCCCCACGTTGAAGGGGTTGCCGGCATCGGCGACGTGCTGGTACGGCGATTCGGGCAGACCTTTGAAAACGTCTATACGGTTTGCCTGGGGCAGCCGCCTGAGGATGGGGCCAAAACCTATCAGTGCAAATGGCTGGTGGGCATGTCCGATAAGAACTCCGGCGAAGTCCGGGTTGGGTGTGGGGTGTATGAATGGCAGTTCAATGCCGAAGCGGGGCTGGTCGAAAAGCTGACGATCACCATCGAGCATATGAAGACACTGCCGGCGTCAGACCTGGGGAGCGTGATGAGCTGGGTGTCCCGCCTGAGTTACCCATGGTGCAGCCCGCAAGCCGCCGTGAGCGAGGCTCCTGATATTGACGGGATTGGAGAGGTGCTCCAGTACTTTGCGGCCTTATGACTCGGTGTTGCACCGTAGATCGAAATCCGCCCGTGCCTGTTCAATCTCCTCCAGATTGTTAGCCGCCCAGACCCACACGCCACAAAAGGCGGAACCCAGCGTAAAGCCGAGGGTTGTCAGGCTGTATTCGACCTTCGGCGGTACGACGGGGTAGACCTTGCGCACCACCAGGCCGTCCCTCTCCATTCCTCGCAAGGTCTGCGTCAGCATCTTCTGGCTGATGCCGCTGACTCGCTCACTCAAGCGCGTGAAGCGCAGCGGCGTCGTTTCGATCAAGGCTTCAAGAATCAGCATGGTCCATTTGTCCGCAACGCGACCTATCAGGTCGGTCACCAGGGGCGCGATCCGTGGGTCCAGGTCCTTCGGGGGCGTTTGCCGGGCATAAAACTGGGCGGCGGCAATCTGCTCGTCGGTAAAGCCAGGGTGTTTGTTCATTCGTTGGACACTCTCTTTCAGGTGCGTATAGATCTTTTGGGTGCCTACTTACTTAAGGCCAGTGTATCCCTCAAGCTTCTTGCGTGTGACCCACCAGTGGAGAGTTTCGATGAAGATGACCGGACGAACAGTGCTAGTGACGGGAGGTTCGAGTGGTATCGGGCTTGAGCTTGCCCGCCAGCTTGTGGCACGAGGCAATACCGTGATCGTGACGGGCCGCGATCAGCACAGGCTGGACGAGGCGCGGCAACTGCTGCCGAGTCTGCACACGTTTCAAAGCGACGTGCGCGACCCCGCCAGCATCCAAACGCTGTTTGCGGCAGTCACCGGTCAGTTCCCTGGGCTCGATACGCTGGTGAATAACGCGGGCGTGATGCGCAACATCAAGCTGGCCGGGGAGCGGGCGCTGGAGGACGTGACTGAAGAGATCGAGATCAACCTGAACGGGCCGATCCGGATGATCCAGCAGTTTCTTCCCGCTCTACTCAAACAACCGCGCGGCTTGATTGTTAACGTCTCGTCCGGGCTGGCGTTTGTGCCGTTTCCGGCGGCGCCTGTCTACAGTGCGTCCAAGTCGGCATTGCACGCTTACACCCAATGCCTGCGGGCACAGCTTCAGCACAGCGCCGTCACCGTGGTGGAGCTTGCCCCACCCGGCACCGAAACACCGCTGCTCAGGGCCGAGTTCGCGGAAGAAATGAAGAATGAAAAAGGTATGGACCCAGTGCTGATGGTGCAGCAATGCATTCGGCAAATTGAAGCCGGCCAACTGGAAATATGCCCAGGGCTGAGCAAGGTGCTGAAGGTGGCCAGCCGGGTTGCGCCTGGCCTGATATTCAAACAGATGACCAAGCTCAGCCGGTTGGCGCCGTTGCCGCCTTCAACATGATTGGACGATTCAATGCGCATCCGCCGTCGGCTGCTTCGGCGGCTGCACCTTGCGCATCAACGGCACCAGCAACACCGCGACAACAAAGCACACCATGATCATCAGGAACGCATCCGCATAAGTCAGCGTCTGCGCCTCGCGCCAGGTCAGTGCCCACAGCTGATGCAGCGCAAACTGGCTCGCGTCCAGGCTGTTTTGCCCGAGCAACTGCGCATTTCCCGAAAGCTGGTCAAGCCACACATTCATCGACTCGTTCCGGATGTTCAGGTGCTCGGCCAGGCGCAGGAAGTGCAGGTTAGTGCGATCGTTGAGCACCGTGGCGCAGGCGGCGATGCCGATGGCGCCGCCGAGGTTGCGCATCAGGTTGAACAGCCCCGAGGCGAGTTTCAGTCGGTCGGGGGCCAGTGCGCCTAGGGTCAGGGTGACCACGGGCGGCACCGCCATTTGTTGGGCAAACCCGCGTATGGCTTGGGGCAGCAGCAGCTCCTTGGCGCCCCAGTCGTGGGTGATGGGGGAGAAGTCCCACATCGACAGGGCGAATAATGACAACCCGAACATCAAAATCCAGCGCAGGTCGAAGCGGTTGGCCAGCAACGCGTACACCGGGATCGCCAGCAGCTGGAACACCCCCGTGGAAAACACCGCCAGGCCGATATCCAGTGAGCCGTACCCGCGCACTCGCCCGAGAAACAGCGGCGTGAGGTAGATGGTGGCGAAAATGCCGATGCCAGTGATGAACGAAAACAGGCAGCCCAGGGCGAAGTTTCTATCCCGAAGCGCGCGCAGGTCGACGATCGGCTCCTTGATCTCCAGGCAGCGCCAGATAAACAGCCCGCCGCTGATGGCGGCGATCCAGGCGGTGGTGGAGATGGTGCTGTCGCTGAACCAGTTCCAGCGTGGGCCTTCTTCCAGGGTGTATTCCAGGCAGCCGAGAAACACCGCCATCAACGCCATGCCGATATAGTCCGCGCCCTTGAGCAGCGACGGGTTGGGGCGGTCGACCTTGACCAGCATCGGCACCGCAAAGGTCACGAACAGGCCGGGCACCAGGTTGATGTAGAACAGCCAGTGCCAGGAAGAAATATCGGTGATCCAGCCGCCCACGGCCGGGCCCAGTGTGGGCGCCAGGGACGCAATCGCGCCGATGGTGGACGCGGCGATCACCCGTTGCTTGCCGTTGAAGTACATGAACGCGGTGGTGAACACCAACGGGATCATCGAGCCCCCCAGGAACCCCTGCAAGGCGCGAAAGGCGATCATGCTCTGGATGTTCCAGGCCATCGCGCACAACAGGCTGGTCAAGGTAAAACCGGCCGCTGAGGCCGCGAACAGCCAGCGTGTGCTCATCACCCGCGAGAGCCAGCCTGACATGGGGATCACGATGATTTCCGCGATCAGGTAGGCGGTCTGCACCCACGCCGTATCGTCCGCACCGGCAGATAGCCCGCCGCCGATGTCCTTGAGGGAGGCGGAGACGATCTGGATATCGATCAAGGCGATAAACATGCCCACGCACATGGTGGCGAAGGCCGCGACCTTTTGCGCGGTGCTGAGGGCGGGCAACGGGCTGTTCATAGCTGGGCCTTGAGGGCGCTGGCCTGGTCCTCGAACGCTTCATCGGTATTGACCTTCGCCATCACCGACAGGCCTGGGCGCAGGGCGCCGAAGTCGGCGTCGTTGCTGTCAAGCCGCACGCGCACCGGCACACGCTGCACGATCTTGGTGAAGTTGCCGGTGGCGTTTTCCGGCGGCAATACACTGAATTGCGCCCCGGTGGCAGGGGCCAGGCTCTCGATATGGCCGTGGAATTCGCGGCCCGGGAGGATGTCGGCGCGGATGCTCACGCTTTGCCCAATCTGCAGGCGGCCCAGTTGGTCTTCCTTGAAGTTGGCGTCCACCCACAATCCCTTCGCCGGCACCACCGAGATCAGTTGGCTGCCGGCCGCGGCGTAGGCACCGACCCGGGCGCGACGGTTGCCCACGTAGCCGTCCACCGGAGCCCGCAGTTCGGTATAGCTGATGTTCAACTGCGCCTGGTCGCGTTCGGCTTGGGCCTGTTGCAGCGCTGCGCGTGCCTGGCCGCGCTGGGTTTCAATCACGTCGATTTGCCGGTTGGCCGCCTGAAGCCCAGCCTGTGCCCGGGAATGATCGGCGCGAGCGGTTTTCCACACGGCGCTGACCCGTTGTGCGCTTTCCACCGACACGGCCTGGCTGCGCACCAGGTTCTGGTAACGGGTCTGATCGTCGCTGGCCCGTTGCGCTTCGGCATCGGTGGCGTCGATCTGCGCCTTGGCCTGGTTGATCACCGCCAGTTGCAGTTGTTCGGTGGCGTCCAGGTTGGCGAGCGTCGCCTGTTGCGCGGCCACGGCGCCGTCGGCTTTGGCCAGGGCGGTGCGGTAGTCGCGGACATCGATGCGGGCCAGTACGTCGCCGGCGCGTACGAACTGGTTGTCCTGCACGGCCACTTCGCTGATATAGCCCGGCACTTTGGCGCTGATTACCGTTACGTCTGCACCCACATAGGCGTCATCGGTGTCTTCGATAAACCGGCTGACCAGCCACCAGTGGCTGGCGTACCAGACGCCGCCCACCACGGCCAGGGTCAGCAGCCCCAGGCGCAGGGCCTGTTTGCGCCGGGAAGTTTTCGTGGGTTCGGGCACAGCGCTGACTTGAGCGTCCATGGCGAAATGACCTCGTTGAGTATTAGTGGGGGAAGGGGCTGACCAGTTGGTCTTTTTCCGCGTAGGCCCGGCCGGTTCGTGCGCGCCACAGGGTCAGCGGTTCGGCATCGGCGGTGACATGTACACGGTGGCCCTCGCGGGTGAT
Source organism: Pseudomonas sp. Xaverov 83 (assembly GCF_019352905.1). Taxonomy (NCBI): domain Bacteria; kingdom Pseudomonadati; phylum Pseudomonadota; class Gammaproteobacteria; order Pseudomonadales; family Pseudomonadaceae; genus Pseudomonas; species Pseudomonas sp. Xaverov 83. The sequence goes on from NZ_JAAAFU010000049.1 coordinate 237,955, forward strand.
GGGTTTACCGGTGTTGGCGTCCATCAAGGCCAAGGTCACGGGCCGTCCGGTGGCTTCATCGGCGAGAAACACCTTGGTCGAGCCTTCCGCATGCCGCGCACCCCAGGCCATCAGGGTGAGGATGACCTGACGCAAGTCCCGACCAGCTTCGGTAAGGTGGTACTCGTGGCGCGGCGGGTTGTCCTGATACGGTCGCCGTTCCAGCAAGCCACCGGCCACCAACGCGTTGAGGCGGCGGGTCAGGGTGTTCGAGGCAATCCCGAGGCTCTGGAGAAACTCGTCGAAACGGCGCAGCCCGTAGAACGCATCACGCAGGATCAACAGGCTCCAGCCATCGCCGATGTGCTCCAGGGCACGGGCGACCGGGCAGGGCATGGGCTGGAAGCTGGCTTTCTTCATGAGGTACTCCGGGATCTGTTGCTAAATATTACGTTAGTAATATTGCACAGTGGATTTCATAATGAAAGTAACTCGGTGAAAAATTTTTACGCGCACAAAAAAGCCCTGACAGGCAGGGCTTTTTCAAAGGAGGCGTCAGCGGATTTTCAGTCTCAAAGCACCGTCAGTTCTTCCCCTAAGCAGGCCTTCGTCCGTGTTGCCCGCAGCGCCATGACCAACGCCAACATCGGTGCCAGGGTAAACACGGCGAACAACCAGCGTGCCGCATTGGCGACGCCGGCATCACTCGCCACGTCATTGATGCCCGCCATGTTCGAGATCACCCCCGCCAATGCTGCGCCCATGGCCATGGCGAACAGTTGCAGGGTAGTGATCGACGACGCGGCCGTGTCCTTGTCTTGCTCCGACGCCACTTGCAGGATGCGCGTCAGCAGATGCGGCCAGCCCAGGCCGATGCCGAAACCCACCAGGAACAGCCCGAGGCAGATAGGTGCCAACAGTGACCAGTCCCCGTGACCGGCGATTGGTGTAGTGATTGCCAGCATCACCAGTCCGGCCACGATAAACAGCGGCCCTGCGAGGATGGCGCGGTTTGGTCCCCGGCCTGTCCAGCCCGAACTGAGGATTTCCGATACCGTCCAACCGGCCGCCATCAACGCCGCCATATAACCGGCGACCAATGGTGACTGGCCATGCAGGTGCTGTAGAAAATACGGCATGAAAATCTCGCTGCTCATGCCGATCACCAACAAACACGTGGTCGCGTACAGCGCGCAGAGCGGGGTGCTGAATTTCAGCGCATCTCTGGGCAAAAGACGCACTGTGGCTTTGGATTCCTTGCGGATCAGCAGCCACACCAGCAACGCACAGGTCGCGATGCCCAGCAGGTTCCAACTTGGCAGCGACGAGACGCTGCCCGCACACACCGCCAACACCGCGCCGGCCAACAGCACCAACTGCGGCACCGGTAAACGAGCGGTGGCAGTCACGGTGGTGTTCCGTGGGGGCAGCGCACGGCTGGTGAGCACCATGTACGCCAGGCTCACCGGGACCATCGAGCCGAAGGCGAAACGCCAGGCGTCTATTTCCGCAAACACACCACCCACCGCTGGCCCGACGAGCGTCGCCACGCCCCACATGCCCGATACCAAGGCCATTGCCCGAGGCCACAGACGTTCTTCGAACACCAGCTGGATCATGGAGTAACACAGCGCCAACAGAACCCCGCCGCCCAGGCCCTGGATAAAGCGTCCCGCCAGCATCACCGGCATGCTCGGCGCCAATGCGCAGATCAGCACACCAGCCATGAACACCAGGGTGGCCACGGCATACGCCTGCCGTGGACCGGTACGCTGCAACAGCTTGGAGGTGAGGGCCGAACCCAGGATCGAGGCCACCACATACAAGGTGGTACTCCACGCATAGAGCTCCAGGCCACCGATTTCTGCCACCACCGACGGTAGGATGGTGGTGGCGATGTAGGTGTTGGTGGCATACAGCGCAATGCCGCCTGAAAGCGCGATGGAGCGGGTGGCGTTTTTGCCCCGGAGCAACTCGCCCCAACTGCTGTCTTGGGTTTGCATCAACGATTCCTTGTAATGCGTTCGCGGTGTAGGCGCCGGCGAATGGCATGGGCGTCATGGTTAGTGTTAATTATCCAAGTTGTCGCTTTGAATATTGAGGCGAGGCGAAATATTTTGCAAGAAGTGACGTGTCAGGCGTTGAAGCCGTTCGTGGAGACGAAGCGTTTCCCAAGGCTCACACCGTCAATTTCCGGCTGAACTTGGTTTCCATCACGATATGAGACGCGGTGTGGGCCACGCCTTTGATCATGTTGATCCGGGTGAGCTCGGCGTTGAGCTCGCTCAAGGTGGAGGTGGCGAGATGGATGATGAAGTCGGACTCGCCCGAGACCGCATACACGGCCTGCACGGCGTCCATCTTGCGCAGGGAAGTCATGACATCGGTGTAACTCTTGTTGGTGCAGGAGGTCATGGTGAAGCAGATAACCGTCTGCTGCAGCCGGTCCTGGTCGATGCGCACGCTGTACCCGGTGATGACACCCGCCTTTTCCAGGCGGGTAATCCGTTCCTGCACCGCAGAGCGCGAGACGCCGAGCTTGCGGGCCAATGACGCGGTGGGTTCGCGGGCGTTGGCTTGCAGGAGGCCCAGCAATTGCCGGTCCTTGTCGGTGAGGTTAAACAGTGGACCGGGATTGTGCGTATCCATGGACATGTCCTTGACCTCGCTGGGTTTTAGTTCTTATGAGTTGCCCTGTGTTGCGAACGCCTTTCCTGAAACATGTCCATCATCTTCAGGCCGGCGTAAACCGTTTGTGCGGCCGCCGGGCCCAGCGGGCCGCCGTTCCATTCCAGGCCATAAGCATCGAACAGGCGGTAGCGATCGGTTTCGCCGCAGATCGCTTCAGCGATGACGCGTCCACCAATCGGCGCGGTGTTCATACCATGGCCACCAAATGATGTACATGTCCACAATCCCTGCCCGAGCGGGCCAATGTGCGGCATTTTGTGCCGCGCATAGCCCATCAGCCCGGACCAGGCTTTGTCGATCTTGATGCCGCGCAATTGCGGATAAACGTCGAGGATGTCTTGGGTCAGCAACTGCCCCAGGCGTTTTTCATCCTGCAGGTTCCGGGTGGTGATACGCCCGCCCCAGAGCAGGCGGTCGCCCTCGACGACGCGGTAATAATCCGAGGCCCGGCGGTTATCACCCACGGCATCGGTGGTACGCACCGCCTCTACCAGGCGATCACCCAGATGCTCGGTCAGCACCGCATAGGTCGCGATCGGCAGGAAGGCGCGGCGTAACTTGCCGAACTCCGGCCCGCCATAGCCGCCGCAGCAGTACACCACATGGGCACAATCGACAGTGCCCTGGTCAGTGATGACCCGGTGTCGCCCGTTGCGGCTCTCCACGCTGATCATGGGCGACCGTTCATGAATTTTACCGCCGCTGCCTTCGATCAGCTGGGCCAGGCCAAGGCAATAGTTCAACGGGTGGAAGTGAAAGCCATGGCTGTCGCGCAGGGCCTGGAAATACCGCTCGGTCTTGAGCTTTTCACGCACCGCCTGGCGATCCAGGTACTCGAGGTGAAAGTCGAAATCCGCCGCCATTTTGTCGCGCATGCGCTGGAGGTTATCGCCGTCTTCGTAGCGAACCACGCTCAGTTTTCCAGGGGTTGGCGTACAGCCTGGGAATTGATGATGGGTGATCATGTCTCGAACAATATCGACACCTTCAAGCGACAGTTTGAACAGCGCGGCAGCGGTGGGTTTACCGCAGCGCCGCTCGATGGAGGACAACCCTTCCGACCAGCCCTGAAGCACAAAGCCCCCGTTACGTCCCGAGGCGCCCCAGGCCACACGCCCGGCATCCAGCAGCACCACGGACTGCCCGCGTGAGACCAGCTCCCACGCGGTGCTCAACCCCGCCAGCCCCGCGCCGATGATGCAGACATCGGCCTGGGCATTGCCACACAGCGCCCCACGTTCAGTCGTCTCGCGCATCGTGGCGGTGTAGTAATTGTTGTTATAGGTGTACATGAAGTCCGTCGTCCTTTTTTCGCGGCGCAGGCGTACAGCGCGCCACGTCGAGGACGGGCGCCTGGTAGGCCAATGCTTGTTTTATTGCACTTGGGTGAGGTCGGCGCCGTACCACTTTTCAGACAGCTGCTTCAGCGTGCCGTCGGCTTTCATGTCGGTGACGATCTTGGTCAGGGCGTTGTTGAACGCCTCATCACCCTTGTCCACGGCGATGGCCAGGGGTTCGTAGTAGGCCGGCTTGCCTTCCACTTTGACGACGGGATAGCCATTCTTGATGGCCGCGACGATGGTTGGAAGCGCGGACAAGGTGGCGTCCAGGCGAACCCCGTTACCCATGCGCAGGTCATCCAGTGGGCCCATGCTGTCGCCGTAGGTGCGAACCTCACCGGGTGTGACGTCATAGGTAAATGGCGGCACGTCGGCGGCGTCGATCTTGAGGCGACGATTGATATAGTCCTCCGACGTTGTACCGGCTTCGACGCCGATAATCTTGCCGTTCAGGTCCGCCAACTTCGTCCCCACAGCGTCCTTGTGCACGGCGAATACGTAAGGCGTGTAGTAGTAGATAGCGGGAAAGTCGAGCACTCGGGTGCGCTCGGTGGTCGGCGTCATGGAGCCCACCGACAAGTCCCAGCGATTCGACCAGCGCCCGGCAGTGATGATCCCGTACTCGGGCGTCACGAAGTCGACTTTGCTGCCCAGGCGCTTGCCGATTTCGCTGGCGACATCGATATCAAAGCCTTGCAGCTGATTGTCCGGGCCCAGGAACGATTGCGGTGGCCAGTTGGCCGAAGTCGCCACTTTGAGCACCTTGGTTTCATGGATGCGGTCGAGGGTTGAACCCGCCCAGGCGGTGCCTGTGAGGGCGGTGGCGACAGCGGCTGCTGCGACGAAGCGAGTGAGCGAGATCATGGGTAAGCCTCCAGATATCGTGAATGCGGATTTTTGTTGTTTTGGTCGATGTCCGACGATGCTTCTCAGTGGCTGAGAATCTGCGACAGAAACTCCCGGGCACGCTCGTGCTGCGGGTTGTCAAAAAACTCGGTGGGTTTGGCTTGCTCGATGATGCAACCCTGGTCCATGAAGATGATCCGGTCGGCAACTCGCCGGGCAAACCCCATCTCGTGGGTGACGCAGACCATGGTGATGCCGTCCTGGGCCAGTTCGCCCATCACGTCCAGCACCTCCTTGACCATCTCCGGGTCAAGGGCGGACGTGGGCTCGTCGAACAGCATGATGCGCGGGCGCATGCACAGGGCGCGGGCGATGGCGACGCGCTGCTGCTGGCCGCCCGAGAGTTGGCTGGGGTATTTGTCGGCCTGGTCCCCGATGCGCACTCGGTCCAGGTATTCATGGGCCAGTTCACGCGCCTGGGGCTCGCTGAGCTTGCTCACCAGGCGCGGCCCCACCATCAGGTTTTCCAGCACCGTCATGTGCGGGAACAGGTTGAACTGTTGAAACACCATGCCGACCTGGCGGCGTATGCCGGCCACGCAGGCGGCATCACGGGTCAGCTCGGTACCCTCGATGAACACGTGGCCTTTCTGAAAGTCTTCCAGCAGATTCAGGCAGCGAATCAACGTGGATTTGCCGGAACCCGACGGCCCGCACACCACCACGATTTCACCGCTGGCAATGTGCAGGTCGATGCCCTTGAGCACATAAAAATCGCCATACCATTTGTGCATGTCCTGGATCGATATCGCAGGGTATGGAGCAGGGACTACGGAGGGCTGATTCATCGTCATGCTCCTGATTCAGCGATGGGCGCGGTTGAAGTGCTTTTCCAGGCGGGCCTGAACGGTTTCCAGCACGATCGACAGCAGCCAATACAGCACGGCGGCGGTGATCAGCATTTCCAGGTGACGGAACTCGGCGCGTCCCTGGGTTCGCGCCAGGAACATCAGCTCCCAGACCCCGATCACCGACACCAGCGAACTGTCCTTGAGCATCGAGATAAACTGATTGCCCGTTGGCGGAATGATCAGGCGCATGGACTGCGGCAGAATCACCCGTGTCATTGTCTGGAACGGATTCAGGCCAATCGCCCGCGAAGCTTCCCACTGACCACGCGAGATACTGCTGATGCCCGCACGGAAGATCTCCGTCATGTAGGCGCCATAACACAGCGAAAGCGCCAGGATCCCTGCCGGAACTGCCCCGACGACATAACCGAGTTGAGGGATGCCGAGGTAAATCAGGTAGATCTGGATCAGCAGCGGGACACCGCGAAAAAACGAGGTGTAGAAGCTGGCAATCGCAATCGCGAAGCCGTTGGAAGACAAGCGCGCGGTGGCGCCCAGCAAGGCCAGCACGAACGCAATCGCAATGGAAATCGCCGACACGTAGACGGTGGTGAACACCCCCTGGGTGATCATGAAGCCGATTTTGGTCGCGATGAAACTGTAGGAAAGGTTGAAGGTGTCGAAGAACAACAGGAACAGCACCAGCAACTCGCACCACACCGTAATGATCTGTGCGCGCAAGGGAAACCGGCCAAGGATGAACAGGTTCAGCACCACCGTGAGGGTAAACGTGCCGCCCACCGCGATGTCACGCGCCAGCGGGGCCGACAGGTCGAGAACGATGGGGCCCATCAAGTGGGCAAGGCGGCCTTCGCCCACGCCGCACGCCAGCGTGATGACGAAAATCACCACGGCGACCACGCCCATGAATACGGCGCTGTCCGTCATGCGGGTCTTGACGATATGGTCTTTGTACATGGCTTACGCGCCCCGGGGTGAGCCCCTTTATTGTTGTGGGTTCATTATGGGTTGGCGAAATGCCGGGCGGCACCCTGCGGATTGTTGGGATTTGCGGTTTTTATGGGCGTATGAGGGGAGGAGAGCCGTACATCTGCGAGAGTCTTCCTGCAGTTGTCGCTTGGAGGAGTTTTCACTACGAGCGCGCCATCAACCCGCAAAGCGCGCCGGGCTACGCGGTGCCGGTAGATGATCGATGAGCCGCAGTCGTGACCTGCTGGCGCAACTGGTCAGCTTCGACACCACCAGCCGCGAATCGAACCTGGCGCCGGACCAAGGGCACAAGCCTGACGAGTTCATCAGCGTTGCGCAGCCTGAGCCCTGTGACCGGATGCTAGAGAGGGTGTTGGTGATTGCCAGTCGGCACTCCTGATTCAGCAAGCACTCACCCTGTGGCGAGGGGGG
>NZ_JAAAFU010000049.1:245249-311026 GCF_019352905.1 Pseudomonas sp. Xaverov 83
CTGCCCTCACGTCAGACGGTTACCGTTCTGCCACCGGCGCTGAGTGCTTTCGCCCCATTTTCGCGCACGGCACCGCGTTTTTTGAACGACGGCCCGCGTATCTGCGGGCTTACCACCAGCGGTCCGTTTCTTGCTTGAGCCAGCTTAATCAATGACATGGCATTTTGCCGTCAGTCATTTCAAAGCTTGATTCGCCGCACAGGCGAGTGGTTCTAGGAGTCGTCGGACATGCAAAGCCTTTTGTCGCCAGGAATCCGCCTGCTCGGACGTTTTGGATTCGCGCGCAAGTTCCAGATCCTGTTTTTTCTGTTCATGCTGCCCCTGGCGGGCAGCTTGTGGATGATCGCGCAGGAGTACCGCACCAAGCAGACGGTGATTTCCAATGAGCAATTCGGCGTGCGCGAACTGCTGGCCCTGGATGCCCTGGACGCCCAACTGACCGCCCAGCGCAATCTGGCCGCACGCTGGAAAGCCGCCGACATCCTCCACGACCAGACACCCGCCGCCAAAGCCGCAATGACGGCCGTGGACACCAATTTTCCGCTGATCCTGCAAAGCGTGCAGGCCCTGGGCGAGGCCCTGAAAGCCCAGAACGCCAGCGCTGATACCCTCGCTCGCTTCGAAGCACTAAAGGCTTCGGTCACCGACATGGACTCCCAGGCCCTGCGCACCGTGGGCTGGTGGCCGGACGGCTACGACCGCTTCACTTCCGCATTGAGCGCGATGCAAACCCTGCGCGAGCAGATCACCATGGACACCGGTTTGATCCTCGACCCGTGGCTTGAAACCTATTTGCTGATGCAGATTTCCACCCAGCAAACACCTGACCTGATCGAGCGTATCGGGCGCATGGCGAGCGTCGGGCAGTCGTCCATCGCATCGGGGCAGTTCACCCTGCAAAGCCGTTTGCAGATGCGTGATTTACGCGGTCGCATTGGCGATGCAAGGGACCAGTTGGTCAAGGCCGCCGCATCCCTCAAGGCCAAGCAATATCCGGGGCTGCAAACCTGGATCGCGCAATACGACGACAGCTTGCAACTGCTGGACAACGAACTGAAGACCCTGGACGAAGGCGTGTTCGGCGGCACCATCAAGCTCGATACCACCGGCTTCGAACGCAGTGTGGATGGCATGCTCGGCACCCTCGGCGCGTTGCGTAAACAGTCGCTGACCTCGCTGGACGCGCGGCTGGGTTACTACCGCGACAGCTCGCTCAAGCAATTCATCCCAGTGGCGGTGACGTTCAGCGTGCTGGCGCTGGCAGCGCTGTACCTGTTCGTGTGCTTGCAGGCATCGATCCGCCGCAGCGCCAGCGGCATCACCACCCTGGCCGAATCCCTGCGTGACGGCAATCTGTGCGTGGAAGTGGCGGTGGAAGGGCGTGACGAACTGGCCGCCATCAGCACCGCGCTCAACGTCGCCGTGGTGCAGTTGCGCACCAGCCTGTTGGGGGTCAATCACGAGACGCAGCAGTTGGGCTCTGCGGTGCTGACCCTCAATTCACAATCAGGCAGCACGCTGACCGAAGTGGAAGACCAGCAACAGCAGATCAGCCAGATTGCAGCGGCCGCCACACAGTTGGCCGCGACCTCCATGGGGGTCGCCAAGAGCTGCGAGCAGGCCTCCGGCAGTGCGCAAAAAACCCGGCAGATTGCCGAAGACAGCAGCCGCGACAGCCAACGCACCACCGCCAGTATCCAGCAACTCAACCAGCGCCTGACCGACACCTCCGATGCATTGGAACGCGTCAGCCAGCAGGGCCAGCAGATCCAGTCGGTGGTCGACACCATTCGCGGTATCGCCGAGCAGACCAACCTGCTGGCGCTGAACGCCGCCATCGAGGCGGCGCGGGCCGGTGAGCAGGGGCGGGGTTTTGCGGTGGTGGCCGATGAGGTGCGCAGCCTGTCCCAACGCACCCAGGCCTCCACGGCGCAGATCGCCGGGACGGTCGACAGCTTGCGCGCGACGGTGAGCCAGGCGGTCACCCTGATGGGCGCGGCCTGTGAGCAAGCGGTGACCGATGCCGAGTCCGTCACGGGCTTGGGCCATCGGTTGGGCGAGATCGCTAGCGCGGTGCAGAGCGTCACTGACACCCTGGCGCAGATCGCCACGGCGGTTGAAGAGCAGGCGGCGACGGCGGATGAAGTGAGCGGCAATATCCAGCAGGTTGACCAGGCCGCCGGGCGCTTGCTCGATGGCGCGCGGGCGGTGAATCAGGCGGCGGATATGTTGAGCAAGGGCAGCCGAGCATTGAGCGATAACACGGCGCGGTTCCAGCTGGGTTGAGGGTGTGTTGGCGGGGCAAACTGTGGTATTCAGCTCCCTACAGCCCAGCAAGGAACGCAGATGAATTTCTTCAAGAAGCTCTTCGGGGCACGGAACACGCCTGAGCCCCAGTCGCCCGAGCCCGTGGCATCACCCGAAACCGCCGCGCAAAAGCTCAATTACGACGACCTGACCGAAGCAGAGGCGGCGAACCACGCCGCGTGCATGGCCAGCGCGCAATGCCTGGATCGCCATTGGCAAACGGTAGGTACTGTTGAGCGGGACGTGCTCTCGTACATCATCAGCCCGAGTTTCAGCGGTGGGCCTGATTGGCCGTCGACCCGCCAGGCGTACCGGGTGGTTCGCCGGGACCATGCCATCGTGCTCGCCACGGACGGCCTGTCAGACCCTTTCGATGACGCCGAGGGGTTGGGCAATGGCTTCGAAATGGAGCTGTTCCTGGAGACGTCCGATATCCCCGAACATGCCCGGGGTGTGTTAGGGGAGATTGATCCTTTAAAGCAGAGCTGGGCGTTTGAGCTGATAGAGCACGTCGCAAAAACCGTGGCGAACGCCGGCGGCATTACCCATCAACTGGACCGCCACGGTGTGTTGTCCCTGGAGCTGCCCGGGTTCAGCCAGTCGCACCACATGAGCGATCAGCTGCCGCCTCTGTTCGTCACCGAGGACGATGCCACGGGCGTGCTGTTGGGCGGCCCTGATCCGGACTTCCCGACCCGCCTGGACGACATGCCGCTGTCCCCGGTCAGGCTGGTTCCCGTGGTATTGATCACCGCGTCCGAGCTGGAATACGTGCGCACCGGCGGGCGCGAAGCACGGGAAGATCTGGTCAGCCGCCTGAAGGCTGCTGGCATCGGGCACACCAGCAGCCTTCGTCGGGCCAGCGTGGTATGAGGCCGGTAGAAGCGCTCTCCCGTTCGACGAGCCAGAGACCTTTTCAATGATCTCCGATCCGTTCCGTATTCCAACCGATGCTGAAATCGAGAAGGCCGCGAGCAACCTGAACTTCCCGTTCCCTGCGGCGTATATCGAGTTCCTCAAGGGCGGCAGCGATGTGGCCAATGCGACGTTCGAGCCGGCCGTGATCCTGCCGGGCACGAGCCATCTCGATTTGTTCGAAATCGCCCAGGTTGCGTGGAACCAAATGGGGGTGCCAAAGGAGTGGCTGCCGTTCATTGAAGAAAACGGCGACTACTTCTGCGTGTCGCAGACAGGGCAGGTTCGGTATTGGTCGCACAATGGCCCGACGAATGAGCGCTGGCCGAATTTTTCGGCGTGGTTCCAGCAGGTATGCGTGGAGTGTGAATAAACGGGCAGCTTTCGACGGGTGAATGGAATGCTCTATCATGAGTTTTTACTCATAAACGATTGCCCGCCCGGGAAGCAATGCCATGAGAGACCTGCCACCCACCTCGACATTGCGTGCCTTTGAGGTTGCGACTCGGCACACCACGTTCACCTCTGCTTCGCAAGAGCTGCACGTCACCCAAAGTGCCGTCAGCCATCAACTCAAGCACCTCGAAGAACTCTGGGGATTGCAGCTGTTCCAGCGGGGCAAGTCACTCAGCCTGACACCTGCCGGCGCAGCCCTTGCGCCCATCGTGCGCGAGTTCTTCATGAACCTTGAGGCGACACTCGCGGACCTGCGGGAGCAAAAGGGCAGGGTGCGGCTCAAGGTCAGCACCACCTATTCCTTCGCGCTGAAATGGCTGCTGCCACGTTTGCCGAGCCTGGCCCAGCGGCATCCGGAAATACTGGTCACGCTGGACTCCAGCGACAAGATCATCAACTTCTCCAGTGCGGAGGCTGATGTTGCGATCCGCTTGGGCAACGGGAATTACCCGGCGCTTTACTCGGAGTTCCTGTTCCGCGAGCAGATTTTTCCAGTGGCCAGTCCCGATCTGTTGAAGCGCTTTGGCCGGCCAAACACGCCCGCCGAATTGCTGCGCTATCCCTTGCTGATGCGCGACGGCGCCGACCTGGTGCCGAAGTGGGAAGTGTGGTTCCAGCACGTCGGGCTGGCGATTTCGCCACTCAATGAGAGTGTCAGGTTTCCGGATACCAACATGACGATCGAGGCGGCGTTGCTCGGCCAGGGCATCGCATTGGCGCGCAGTGGGCATGTGGAGTCAGAGCTGAGCGACGGCAGCCTGGTCAAGCTGTTCGATGTGCCGTTCCCATCCCCGGTCGCCTATTATTTTGTGTGCCCCAAAGGGCTCGAATCCCAGCCTCACATCGTCAGCTTTCGTGATTGGTTGATGCAGGAAGCGGTAAACGCCGGACTCGCCTACGAATAAAGCATGAGGATTTGCTCATTCTTCAATGAGGAGACTTCGTTTCAGTTAACGCGCCGGTTTGCTTAGGATTAGCGCATGCCTTATCACATCATTCTCTTGGTCCTGTTCGCCGCCTTACTGCACGCCAGTTGGAATGCGCTGCTGCGTGGCGGCGCCGACCGGCTCTGGTCGATGACGGTGATGTGCCTGGCGGTCGCTATTGCCAGTGGCGCCGCTGCCTTGTTCCTGGAAGTGCCGGCGCCAGCCAGTTGGTTCTATGTGGTGCTGTCAGCGGTACTGCATGTGGGCTACAACCTGTTCCTGGTGCGCAGCTACAAGGTGGGCGACCTGGGGCAAACCTATCCGATTTCACGGGGCTCCTCGCCGGTCCTGATCACCCTTGGCGCCGCAGTGTTTGCCGGGGAGAGCGTGTCGGCCAGCGCGCTGCTGGGCATTGCCCTGGTGTCTGGCGGGATTATTTCACTGGCGTTCAGGGGCCGTCGCCTGGCCGTGCCCAGCCTGCCATATGCCCTTGGCACCGGCTGTTTCATTGCCGCTTACAGCGTGACAGACGGCATCGGCGCACGCCTTTCCGGCGCTCCCGTGGCCTACACCGTATGGATGTGCGCCCTGTGGGGTGTGCTGATGCCGGCGGTGTACATCGGCCTGCGCGGGGCCAAGAGTTTGTTCAGCGTGCGGCCCGGATTCTTCACGGCGTTCGCCGGCGGGCTGGTGTCGCTCCTGGCCTACGGAATCATCATCTACGCCATGGCCGGTGCACCCATGGGCGCGGTGTCGGCGTTGCGCGAGACCAGCGTGTTGTTTGCGGCGCTGATTGGCTATTTCTTTCTCGGCGAGACACTGACGGTGCGCAAGGTATTGGCGTGCGTGGTGATCGCCACCGGCACCCTCCTCATCGGCTGAGGACAGGTAACGCATTTCCCACCACCACATGAAGGTTCGCTCAATGGATACCGTCCCGCAGGCACCGCTGATTCTGATCACGGGTGGAAGCCGTGGCGTTGGCGCCGCTACCGCGCGGCTGGCTGCCGCACAAGGTTATGACGTGGCGATCAGCTTCGTTTCCGACGAATCTGCTGCCCTCGCGGTAGTGGCGGATGTAGAAGCGGCGGGGCGCCGGGCCTTGGCCGTGCGTGCAGACAGCGCAGACCCGGAGCAGGTCGTTCAGTTATTTGCCGCGATAGATCGGGCGTTCGGGCGCATCGATGTACTGGTTAACAACGCCGGGATCAACGCGTTGCAATCCCGGGTCGAGGACCTGGCGTTCGAGCGCATGCAGCGGATTTTCGCGGTCAATGCGATCGGGCCGATGCTGTGTGCCCAGCAAGCGGTGAAGCGCATGTCGTTTCGTCACCAGGGGCGGGGCGGTTCTGTGATCAATATCTCGTCGGCCTCCGCCCGGCTGGGCAGCCCCAACGAATACGTCGACTACGCCGCATCGAAAGGCGCGCTTGAGACCTTCACCATCGGGTTTGCCAAGGAAGTTGCAAGGGAGGGAATACGCGTCAACTGCATCCGCCCCGGGCATATCTACACCGACATTCACGCCAGCGGCGGAGAGCCGGGGCGGGTTGATCGCGTTAAAGACTCGATCCCCATGGGCCGGGGCGGTCAGCCTGAAGAAGTGTCCAGGGCGATCCTGTGGCTGGCAGGCGCCGAGGCGTCCTTCATCACGGGTACGTTCCTGGATGTCACCGGCGGTAAATGAGCAGCAGGGCGTGGCACCGAGGCTCCCCCCGGTAGGCCACGCCAGGCATGCTTGCGCCGGGTCAGCTGTTGAGCTTGATCTGCTCTTTCGCCAGCTTCACCACATTCTCCAGGGTAAAGCCGAACTTGGCCTGCAACTTGGCCAAGGGTGCCGAGGCGCCAAAGCTGTTCATCACCACCTTGGCCCCGGTCTGCCCTACGTAGCGATCCCAACCCAGCGGGCCCGCCTGTTCCACCACCAGCCGTGCCTTCACTGTTGGCGGCAGCACGCTGTCGCGGTAGGCCTGGTCCTGTTCTTCGAACAGTTCCCAGCTCGGCATCGACACCACTTGCGCCGCCACGCCTTCAGATTTCAGTTGCTCATAGGCCTCCACCGCCAGGCTGACTTCACTGCCGGTGGCCATCAGGATCACCTGGGGCTTATCGGCGCCGGCCAGCACATAAGCACCACGGGACGTGCCCGAGGCTGCGGCGTATTTCGTGCGATCCAGGGTCGGCAGATTCTGCCGCGACAGCACCACGCAGGTCGGCCGGTGGGTCTGGGCCAGGGCGATCTTCCAGGCCTCCAGGGTTTCATTCGCGTCGCCTGGGCGCAGGGTCAGCAAGCCCGGCGTGGCCCGCAGTTGGGTCAGGTGTTCGATGGGCTGGTGGGTGGGGCCGTCTTCGCCGACACCAATCGAGTCATGGGTAAACACGAACACCACCGGCAGCTCCATGATCGCCGCGAGGCGAATCGGCGGCTTCATGTAATCGCTGAACACGAGGAAGGTCGAGGTATACGGCCGCAGGTACGACAGCGCCATGCCGTTGGCAATCGCGCCCATGGCATGTTCACGAATACCGAAGTGCAGGTTGCGCCCGCCGTAGTTCTCGGCACTGAAGCGCCCGGCGTCGTCGAACGTCAGGTTGGTCTTGGTGGACGGCGACAAGTCTGCCGAGCCCCCCAGCAGCCACGGGATTTGCTTGGCAAACGCATTCAACACCTCGCCACCGGCGGCACGGCTGGCGACGCCCTTGGCATCCGCGGCAAAGCTCGGCAGTTGCTCCTGCCAATGCTCGGGCATCTCGCCCGCACGCATGCGGCGCAGCTCATCGGCCAGTTCCGGCTCGTACTGTTCGAGGTGGGACAGGGTTTCGGTCCATTGCTCATACAGCGGCTTGCTGCGCTTAAGCAGCGCATCCCGCAGGACCGTACGCGCTTCCTCCGGTACCAGGAAGCTTGAGTCTTCGGGCCAGCCGTAAGCCGCTTTGGTCAGGCGGATTTCCTCTTCACCCAAGGGCTCGCCATGGGCCGACGCGGTGTTGTGTTTGTGAGGCGAGCCATAGCCGATCACGCTGTCGACGACGATCAGCGTCGGAGCCCCGGTGTTTTTCTGGAAGGTGCTCAGGGCGTCGCTCAGGGCCAGCAGGTTGTTTGCATCGGTGACGTGCAACGTGTGCCAGCCATAGGCCTGGAAACGCTTGATCACGTCTTCGCTGAAGGCCAGTTCGGTGTGACCTTCGATGCTGATGGTGTTGTTGTCGTAGATCCAGCACAGGTTATCCAGCTTCAAGTGCCCGGCAATGGACGCAGCTTCGCTGCTGATGCCCTCCATCATGTCGCCGTCGCCACACAGGGTGTAGACGTTGTAGTCGAACAGCACCTGGCCGTCGCGGTTGAAACGCTTGGCCAGCCAACGCTCGGCCATCGCCATGCCGACGCTGTTGGCGCACCCCTGGCCGAGAGGCCCGGTGGTGGTTTCCACGCCAGTGGTCATGCGGTATTCGGGGTGGCCGGGGGTTTTCGAGCTCATCTGCCGGAACTGCTTGATGTCGTCCAGGCTGATGGCCGGCTGGCCGGAGCGCTTGCCGTGGGCGTCAATCTCCACCACGCCCGCCAGGTGCAACAGTGAATACAACAGCATCGAGGCATGGCCCACGGACAATACAAAACGGTCACGGTTGGGCCAGTCGGGATGCTCGGGGTGATAGCGCAGGAAGCGGCTCCACAAGGTGTAACCGACGGGCGCCAGGCCCATGGGCGTGCCGGGGTGGCCGGAGTTGGCCTTCTGCACAGCGTCCATGGCGAGGGTACGAATAGTGTTGATGCACTGGGTGTCGACAGCGTTGGCAGCGTGATTCATGGAACCTGTTCTCCATCGGGTGACGATCTACAGTGGAGGGCAGCCTGCGCCAAAGGTTTTATGAAATCGTCTGCCCCGCGACGAACGGGGCGCAAACGCGACAGGTTCATCTCAAACATGACAAGAGCCCATCGGATGGGCTAGCTTCAAGGGGCATTCAGTCATTGATCAACTTGCGGAGGTACTCCATGCCAGTGAAACACGACCTGTATCAGGACCTGACTTTCACCAAGGAAGACATTCAACAGCGCAGGGCGGGCGACAACTACCTGGATTCGCTGTTCCACCAGTACGACAGCGCCGACAAGGAGGTTTTGGAGCTTGAGTCCTCCAGTGGCGGCGACGAGGAGCTGGAGAAGCTGAAGAAAAAACGCCTGTTGATCAAAGATAAGATCGTCGAGCAGTTGGAGAAAGCTACAGCCAAGTAAAATATTTGTTCAGAATTGCCTGAAAGACAGCGGCACCGCCGCTGCCTATCATGCCAATCGTTCGCCCGGCACTGGGGCTCTTAGACGGCGCATGGAATGCGCTGTGGCCGGGCGAACTCTCTCTTTCAAGCCAGCAGCGCGCGTTTGCATTCGTCAATCGAGCGCTGCTGGGTTTCCCCGTACAACTTCAGCTCATCAATCGTCTGACGGCCCAGGGCCTTTTCAAACTCGGCCTGGTTGGAGTTGGCCGCGTAGTGACTTTGCGCCGCATCCCCCAGGTTCGACTGGAAAATCCCCGCCGCACTCACGGGCAGAAAATCTTCGTACACCAATGGCTCCACATCCACGTGGCCGGCGGCGATCAGTTCGTCCAGGGTGGCGGCCTTGTCCTGCGCGGCCAAGCCTTTCTCGGTCACGAAGTAGCGGAAGTACGCCAGCTCCTGCTCGCGCATCTCGCGGTGATTATCGGGAAACCTCTGGAAGTGCTGCTCCATCAATTCGGTGTAGCGCCCGGCATTGGCCTCATTCGGAAACGCGCCCAATTCATCCCGTGCAGCATTCAGCAGTTGGTCATACAGCGCACGGCCCTTGGGGGTCAGCGCCACGCCGCGTTGTTCGATCTCACCGAAGCGCGCGCTGTGGCTGCCCTTGGCATCGGTAAACGCAATTGCCTCGTCCAGGGCCTTGAAGCTGGTCTGGCGCAGCAGGATCGGGCACTGGCGGCGGGGCGGGCCTTCGATCACGGCCTTGGGGGTGATGCCTTTGCCGGGCATCGCGGCCTGTACCTGGTCGATGTCCAGGGTGCGCGGCGTCAGGTGGTTTATGTGCGGGCCCTTGAAGGCCACCACGTCGGCGATCAGCCGGTGCTGGTCGCTCAGTTGCTGGTATTGCGCGGCGGTGACGGTGGCGGTGTGGTGCCAGCGGAAGGTTTCCAGGGCTTGCTGGATAAACGCTTCGGCGTGGGTAGCGTCGAGGCCGCCGTCGGCTTCCGCCTGTTGGATCAGCTCAAGGGCGCGCGGAGTGAAGATCGAGCGTTTGGCCAGGGCTGACTCGGCGAATGCGCGCAGTTCAGGATTTTCGATCAGCTCCAGACGCAGCAGGGAAGTGAATACCCGGAACGGGCTGGTTTGCAGGGCGCTTTCATGCACGGCGCGAAAGGCCGTGGAGTGCACCGGTACCCCGGCGGGCGTGAGGTCGTAATAGCCCACCGGCTGCATGCCCATCACCGCAAACAGGCGGCTGATGGTCGCCAGTTCTTCGGCGGTGCCCAGGCGGATGGCGCCGTGGCGCTCCATGTCCAGGCGCTGGATTTCCCCGGTGCGCTGCAGTTGGTGAGCCAGCGCGGCGTCGGTGTTGAGCACGCGGGCGTTGGTCTCGGCCACCAGTTCCATCAGGGCGCCGTACAGCGGCACTTCATCGCGGTACATGTCGGACATGGCTTTGGAGAAGCCTTTGCGAATGTCGTCAGGGCTGACATGGCGGGCGGTGGGCATAGAAAAATTCCTGGCGGCTGTCGAGGTGAACTACACGGTTGCCTGATTTTGTTGGGCCCGCCATTGCCTTGCAAACGAAGATTCCTCTGGACTTCATTCTGCAAATGAATGAGCTGGATGTTATTAGCTTCACGTGCATCTCAGCGCCGATGGGTTCTACACTGGCCGTCCCCTCTGAACGCGACGGAAGACTCGATGACGGCACAGCCTGCGACGAACATTCTGAACACGATTGAAGGCCAGCGCCTGGCCAAGGATGACGCCGAGCGCTGGCGTGACTGGGGCCCTTACCTGAGTGAGCGGCAATGGGGCACGGTGCGCGAAGACTACAGCGCCGACGGCGATGCCTGGCGCTACTTCCCCCACGAACACGCCCGCAGCCGCGCCTACCGCTGGGGCGAGGATGGCCTGGCGGGCTTCAGCGACAAGGCCCAGCGCTGGTGCCTGGGCCTGGCGCTGTGGAACGAGCACGACGCGATCATCAAGGAGCGCCTGTTCGGCCTGAACAACGCCGAGGGCAACCACGGCGAAGACGTCAAGGAACTGTACTTTTTCGTCGATGGCGTGCCGAGCCATGCCTACATGCGCATGCTCTACAAGTACCCCCACGCGGCCTTTCCCTACGACGACCTGATCACCGAAAACGCCCGGCGTGGCCTGGGGGATGCCGAATACGAAATCCTCGATACCGGGGTTTTCGAAGACAACCGCTACTGCGACGTCACGGTGGAATACGCCAAGCATCAGCCCGATGACGTGTTCATGCGCATCACTGTCCACAACCGATCGGACCAGCCAACGCGCCTGCAGGTGTTGCCGCACCTGTGGGCGCGTAATGACTGGAGCTGGACCCACGATGCCCCCAAGCCTGAATTGCGCCTGGAAGGCGAACAGGTGGTGGCGCGGCACCATGAATTGTTTGATCGCCACCTGAGTGCCTGGGGCCAGGACAGTGTGGAATGGTTGTTCTGCGAGAACGAAACCAACTTCCCCAAGCTCGACGGGCAACCTGGGCCGGGGCCGTTCAAGGATGGGATCAACGACTATGTGACCACGGGTTCGGAAGCAGCGATTCGCCGGGATTCGGGGACCAAGGTGGCCGCGCGTTTCATCCTCGAACTGGCGGGCCAGGAAAGCAAAACCCTGTACCTGCGCTTCGCCCCGGCGGAGGCGCCGTGGATCAATGCGCGCAAGCTGTTCGAAGAACGCCGTCAGGAGACTGATGATTTCTACGCGGCGCTGCAGCAGGGCATCGCCGATGAAGACGCACGCAACGTGCAGCGCCAGGCTCTGGCGGGGTTGTTGTGGTCCAAGCAGCTGTATTACTTCGACGTGAATCAATGGCTCGACGGCGACCCGGCCCAGCCGGCGCCGCCGCCCGAGCGTTTGCATATCCGCAATACCCATTGGCGGCACCTGTCGAATTTCGACATCCTCTCGATGCCCGACACCTGGGAGTACCCGTGGTACGCCTCGTGGGACCAGGGTTTCCAGGCGGTGGCGTTTGCCCTGATGGATCCGGGGTACGCCAAGCAGCAACTCCTGTTGTTGGTGAAAGACCGCTTCATGCACCCCAACGGGCAGTTACCGGCGTACGAATGGCGTTTCGACGACGCCAACCCGCCGGTGCATGCCTGGGCCAGCTGGCGGGTGTACCAGCAGGACAAGGCGCTGAACGGCGTGGGCGACATGGATTTTCTCGAGCGGATCTTCCACAAGCTGCTGCTGAATTTTTCCTGGTGGGTTAACCGTAAGGACGCCGAGGGCCGCAACCTGTTCCAGGGCGGGTTTCTCGGGCTGGACAACATTGCGCTGTTCGATCGCTCGGCTGATTTGCCGCCGGGTTATCAGTTGGACCAGGCGGACGGAACGGCGTGGGTGGCGGCGTATGCGCTGGACCTGATGCGTATCGGCCTGGAACTGGCCAAGCGCAACGTGGTGTATGTGGACATCGCGGTGAAGTTCTTTGAGCACTTCCTGTATATCGCCGGGGCGATCAACCGGGTAGACGACAGTGCCGAAGGCTTGTGGGATGAGCAGGATCAGTTTTTCTATGACGTGCTGCATCGTCCGGGCGGTGAAAGTGAGCCGGTGCGGTTGCGCTCCATCGTTGGCCTGATGCCGCTGTTTGCGGTGCTGGTGCTGGAGCAGCGGGAGCATGAAGGGCTGGAAGGTTTGCGCGAGCGGTTGCTGGGGTTTATGAAGCATCGGCCGGACCTGGCCAAGTTGGTGTCGCGCTGGAACGAGCCGGGGCAGGGGAATCGCCTGTTGCTGGCGCTGTTGCGGGGGGAGCGGACCAAGGATTTGCTGCGGCGCATGCTGGATGAGTCTGAGTTTCTCTCGACGTTTGGTGTGCGGTCGCTGTCGAAAGCGTTTGCCGAGGAGCCGCTGGCGCTGAAGATGAATGGCAATACGCTGTGTGCCCGTTATGAGCCGGCAGAGTCGGATTCGCGGTTGTACGGGGGTAACTCTAACTGGCGTGGGCCGTTGTGGATGCCGGTCAATTACATGCTGATTGAGTCGTTGCGGGAGTTTCATCGGTACTACGCGGATAATTTTTCGGTGGAGTATCCGGCGGGGAGTGGGTATCTGGCTTCGCTGGAGGAGGTTGCGGATGGGCTCAGTCAGCGGTTGACGCGATTGTTTCTGAGGGATGAGAACGGTTCGAGGCCGTCGATGGTGGGGTATGCGCAGTTGGAGGCGGATCCGGGCAGTCGCGATTTGGTGTTGTTTCATGAGTACTTTCATGGCGAGACCGGGCGGGGGTTGGGGGCTTCGCATCAGACGGGGTGGAGTGCGTTGGTGGCGCTGTTGTTGCAGCCTCGGTAGGGGGGCATATCCGTTGTTTAGGTAACGGCGGCTTATGGTTCCGCCCTTACGGCGGCTAACCCGGCGTCCTGCCGGGTTAGCCACGCTCCAAAGCCTGCGTTCGGCCAGCGTGGTTTAACGGGGCGCCTAAGATCAAAAGCAGATTAAGAGCGCAGCGGCCTACCGGCCGGCTTGAGTGTGGTGAGGCAAAATCAAAAGCTGAAGCGGGCACGGTCCAAATGTGGGAGCTGGCTTGCCTGCGATGGCATCACCTCGGTGTACCTGATGCACCGAGTTGTCTGCATCGCAGGCAAGCCAGCTCCCACAGATCAGAACCAGGTACATTCGCCGCCCCTCATGCCTGGGTGGAGTCCGGAAAATTTGTTTTGGCTCGGAAACGAAAAATCCCGCCATTGGCGGGATTTTTCGTTTTAGCGCGGGTTTGATCAGGCCGGGAACAGCTCGCTCAATTTCATGGCCAACATCATGTCGCCTTCAGTGCGCAGTTTGCCGCCCATGAATGCCTGCATGCCGTCGGTGGAGCCGTCGACGATGCCTTTCATGGTTTCGCCGTCCATCACCAGAGTGACTTGGGCGTCTGGGTTTTCACCTTCCAGCAGTTCGCAGGTTTTGTTTTTCACGACCAGCGAGAAGTTCTGGGTGTCGTCGATACGGAAACCGAACACCAGGTCCAGGCCGTCGGCAGCGGCTGGGTTGAATTTGGCTTTCATTGCTTCTACGGCTTTAGCTACGTCAGTCATGGTTTCGATCCTTTTATGGTGAGTCCAGTGACCTTGGGGTCACGGTTGGCCGCAGCTCATCGGAAGGTGATGAGCTGCGGCGCCTTCAACAGTTGCAAGTGGGTATGGCTGTTGAAGGAAGCCAGTGCCACCTCGCGACCACGGAATTTCAGCTGGTTGAGCGAGGTGTTAACAATTTGCCAGTTCAGTTCGAAGGCCTGTGCAGCAGGCATCCGGGTAATCAGGTGGAGCAGGGCCGTGATGGTGCCGCCGGAGGTAAACACGGCGATTTTGTCACTGTTGTCGGCGGCTTCGAGGAGGCGTTGCAGGCCGCCCTGGACGCGCTCGACAAACCCCAGCCAGCTTTCCAGGCCGGGCGGGTCGTAGGTGCCGGCCAGCCAGCGTTCGACAATCAGGGAAAAGATGCGCTGGAACTCGCCGCGGTTTTGCGCGGCGTTGCGCAGGATGTGCAGGGCTTCGGGTTCGCTGTGCAGCAGGTCCGGGAGCAGGGCGCGGATGATCGCCTCGGCGTCGAACTCGTTAAACGCGCTGTCGATTTCCAGCGTGGGTACCGGCAAGCCGAGGGCGCTGTATTGTTCGAAGGCGGCGGTGGCGGTGTGCTGCTGCCGGCGCAGGTCGCCCGACACGCAACGGTCGAAGCTCAGGCCCAGTTCCGCCAGGTGGCGGCCCAGCACTTGCGCCTGTTGCACGCCGATGGGCGACAGCACGTCGTAGTCGTCTGCACCGAAGGAGGCCTGGCCATGTCGAATCAGGTAGATGCTGCCCACGTCCGTTTTCCCGGTACGTTGAAAGTCTGGCGAGGTTATGAGGATGCCGGGAAGCTGTCAATGAAAAAACATACGCTTGTTTTAAAAGGTCGTTAGAGGCCCGTTGCTGGCGGTTTGATCACTGGCCCCATGACGGTGGCGTCGGTATGCTTGGGCAATCCGCGCCTGGCGCACTGCACTTGTAAGGAGTCACATGGATTTTCTGGCCGAGTACGCTACTTTCCTGGCTAAAACTGTCACCCTGGTCGTCGCCATCCTGGTGGTGCTGATCAGTTTTGCCGCGCTGCGCAGCAAGGGCCGCCGTAAAGCCGCCGGCCAGTTGCAGGTCAGCAAGCTCAATGATTTCTACAAAGGCCTGCGTGAGCGCCTGGAGCAGACCTTGCTCGACAAGGACCAGCTCAAGGCCCTGCGCAAGTCCGAAAGCAAAACCGAAAAGAAGAAAGGCAAGAAGAAACCCGAAGCCAAGCCTCGGGTGTTCGTGCTGGATTTCGACGGCGACATCAAGGCCTCGGCCACTGAAAGCCTGCGCCATGAAATCACCGCACTGCTGAGCCTGGCCACGCCCAAGGACGAAGTGGTACTGCGCCTCGAAAGCGGCGGCGGCATGGTTCACAGCTACGGCCTGGCGTCGTCGCAACTGGCGCGTATCCGCGAGGCGGGCGTGCCGTTGACCGTGTGCATCGACAAGGTCGCGGCCAGCGGCGGCTACATGATGGCGTGCATCGGCGAGAAGATCATCAGCGCACCGTTTGCCATCCTTGGCTCCATCGGTGTGGTGGCGCAGTTGCCCAACGTCAACCGCCTGCTGAAGAAGCACGACATCGACTTCGAAGTGCTGACCGCCGGTGAATACAAACGCACCCTGACGGTGTTTGGCGAAAACACCGAGAAGGGCCGCGAGAAGTTCCAGGAAGACCTGGACATCACCCATCAACTGTTCAAGAACTTCGTGTCGCGCTACCGCCCGCAGTTGGCCATTGATGATGTGGCCACCGGTGAAGTCTGGCTGGGTGTCGCGGCGCTGGACAAGCAACTGGTAGACCAGTTGCAAACCAGCGATGAATACCTGGCGACCAAGGCCAAGACCGCCGAGGTGTTCCACCTGCACTATGCCGAGCGTAAAAGCCTGCAGGAGCGGGTAGGCCTGGCGGCCAGCGGTTCAGTAGACCGGGTGCTGCTGACCTGGTGGAGCCGCCTGACCCAGCAGCGTTTCTGGTAACCCTTCAACTGACTGTCGAAGATCAAAATGTGGGAGCGGCGGTGCGACGATTCGACTTGCTCGCGAAGGCGGTGGATCAGTCACAGATGTATTGATTGATCCACCGCATTCGCGAGCAAGCCCGCTCCCACATTGGGTCGTGGTGGTCGCATTATCGAGTCAGTAAAGAGACCTGCGGCACCGCCGGTATGGGGTGCCGCATCAACAACCCCACCACCAGCGCCCCCAGCAAACCCAACAACCCCGCCACCCACAACACCACGCTGAACCCGCCGACAAACGCCTGCCGCGCCAGTGGCTGCACCATCCCGCGTGCCGTTTCAGGCAGCAACGCCATGGCCGCCGGCATATCGCCTGCCACTACCCGTGAAGCAATCCCTGCCACCTGTTCCTGCCACTGTGAGCCGATGCTCGTGTGCAGCAACTGTTCGCTATGGCTGCTCAACAACGCCCCATACACCCCAATCGCCAACATGATCGCGCTGAAGCGCATGGTAGTGCTCATACCCGACGCCATTCCCGCGCGATCCCGTGGCACGCAGGCCATGATGTTTTTCTGGGTGTCGCCATTGAGCAACCCGGCGCCGGCCCCCGTGACCGCTATGGCCAGGGCGAACGGCAGATAACCGCCGACATTCACCGCCCAGGCACTCAGCAGGTTGCCGCACCCCACCAACGCCAGCCCCGTCGCCATCATCGTTGCCGGGGCAAAACGGCTGGCCAGGCGGGCGCCAATTCGCGGGCAGATCAACATGGTCAAGGCAAACGGCAACATGCCCAGCCCCGAGGCGATCGCGGAGAATCCCAGGCCGTTTTGCAGGTAGAACGGCAGCAACGTCATCATCACTTGGGCGCAGCCGGCGTAGGCGAACATCCCCAGCAGCGCACCGATAAAGCGCGGGTGCTTGAACAACTGCAGGTCCACCATGGGTCGCTGTTGCAAGCGTTCGGCGAGTACAAACACACCCAGCAACGCCGCACCGCCCAGCAGCCGCGCGTAGGTCAGCGGGTTGTCCCAGCCGATGCGGTTGGCTTCGATCAGGCCCCAGATCAAACACAGCAGGCTGGCGCTGAAGGTCAGGCTACCCCAGGGATCGAGCCTGGCGGACTGGGCGTCCCGAGACTCCGGAATCGCGCGCAACACCAAGCCCATCAACACCAGGCCAACCGGCAAATTGAGATAGAAAATCCAACGCCAGCCCAGGTACTGGGTGATCAAGCCGCCGAGGGTCGGCGCAGCGGTCATCGCCACACCCATGCACGCGCCCCAGAAGGCCCAGGCCTTGGCACGCTCCACTTCGTCGTGAAACGTATGGCCGATGGACGCCAGTGCCGAGGTCAGCAGCAGCGCCGCACCGACACCTTTGACGGCGCGGGCGATATCCAGGAACAACGCATTCGGCGCCGCGCCGCAGCCAATGGACGCGAGGATGAAAATACTCAGGCCCCAGATCAGGGTCTTCTTGCGCCCAAAGCGGTCGGCGATGCTCCCGGCCGGCAATAACAGGGCGGCGAAGGCCAGCATGTAGGCGCTGACCACCCATTCGATATCGGCAAAATTCGCCCCGAGGTCCCGGGCGATGCTCGGCAGGGTCACGGCGACGATATTGGTGTCGAGCACGATCAGTGAGCAGACCCCGGAGGCAGTCAGCAGCGTGAGGCGTGGGCTGACCTTGCTCATGGCTGCACCGAAGCCACCGCCGCCAGGGCGATCTCATCATCGTGGGCCGGGGTGTCTGCGCTGATGCCGATGGCGCCCACTACCTGGCCTTCGAGGATGATGGGCTGAGCGCCTTTCATCATCAGCAGGCCGGCGGTGACGGCTGCCTGGCGCCCGCCGTTGATGGCGTTTTCCAGATCGGCCGACGGCCGTTTGAACAGCGCCGAGGTACGGGCCTTGCCTTGGGCCAACTCAATCCCGGCAACCACGGGAGCGCCGTCCATGCGGGTGGTGAGGATCGGCCAGCCGCCATCGTCAACAATCGCCAGCGCGCAGGGCCAGCCTTTATCAGCGGCGACTTTACGGGCCTGCGTGGCGATCTGCTGGGCGGTGGCCAGGGTCAGTATTGCCTTGTGGGCAATGGTGGCGGGTGGTTCGGCGGCCATTGCCGAGGGCAGGGTGGCCAGCGTTGCGAGTGCCAGTACCAGGGATTTGACTAACATGGGGGTGCCTCTCTACTGTGAGCGTGCGCACAGCTTAGTCCCGCCGAGTCTTGGCTTTATTAGGCGTGACAGTGATCTTCATTACCTTTGAGCTAATCCTGCGATGGAAATACGTCATTTCCGCTACTTTCTGGCGGTTGCCCGGCAACGCAATTTCACTCGGGCCGCCGAGCAGCTAGGCATCGCCCCGCCGACCCTGAGCCGGCAGATCCAGGACATGGAAAACACCCTCGGTACGCGCTTGTTTATCCGCCAGCAGCGCGAAGTCAGCCTCACCGAAGCGGGAGCGGCGCTGTTGATCGAGGCTGAGGCCACGGTGCGTCAGTTCGAGTTTGCCCAGCGCAATGCCCAGCGCGCCGGGCGCGGTGAGATTGGTCACATTGAATTGGGGTACGTTGCGTCGGCGGTCTATTCAGGCCTGTTACAGCGCCAGGTGCAGTCGTTCTGTGGGGACTTTCCCGACGTGAGCATGAGCGTGCGCGAAAGCCCGATGCCGACGTTGCCGGGGCTGGTCGCAGAGGGGCGCTTCGATATTGGCTATATCCGCTCGCCGATGACATTACCTGAGGGCGTCGAGGCGGTGCGTTTGAACAGCGAAGGGTTTGTGCTGGCGTTGCCGCAGGATTCCTGGCTGCTGGGATTAAAGGCCATCAGTTGCGAGCACCTGCAAAACGAGACCTTTATCTTGCCCGAGCAGATCAGCGGCACGCTGCAGGTGGCCGCCCAAGGTGGTTATGCGCCTCGGCTGGGGCCGCAGCCGGGCGGGTTGGTGGCGGTGATTGCGTTGGTGTCACTGGGGCAGGGCGTGGCGGTGGTGCCGGCGTCGGTGGTAGGGCATGTGGGTTTGCCGAATGTCGTGTACCGCAGCATCGAAGGCAGTGAGGCCTCGTCGTGGTTGTCGCTGATCCACCGGCGCTTTGAAAAGGCGCCGGCGGTGGCGCGGT
Organism: Pseudomonas sp. Xaverov 83; assembly: GCF_019352905.1. Lineage (NCBI taxonomy): Bacteria > Pseudomonadati > Pseudomonadota > Gammaproteobacteria > Pseudomonadales > Pseudomonadaceae > Pseudomonas > Pseudomonas sp. Xaverov 83. The sequence goes on from NZ_JAAAFU010000049.1 coordinate 264,246, forward strand.
ACATCAAGCAAGTCAAACTGAGTGCGGCTGGTTTTGGTGATAAAAGTTAAGCCGGGTCGCGGCCATCGCAGGCAAGCCAGCTCCCACAGCTGACCGTGTACGCCCGGGCAACTCGGTCAACTGTGGGAGCTGGCTTGCCTGCGATGAGGCCTGACCAGGCGCTACACCAACCGCGGCTGAACCGAATCCGCCAATCGCGTCAGTATCAAGCAGCATGACACCGCTCCAGCATCCAGCACACCCAGCGAGCGTTCGCCCAGACGGCTGGCGCGACCTATCTTTGCCACCAGATCCTTGGTGGAATCCCGCCCCTGTGACGCCGCACTTTTCATCGCGTCCAGCGCCTCACTGAATGACGCCCCCGACCCATTGGCCTGTTCAAACGCTTCCACCGCCGGAATCAAGGTGTCCATCAAACACTTGTCACCCACGCCGGCGTCGGTGATGTCCTGCAACGACGTCAACCCGCCCCGCAGCAAATGGGCAAAGGTCGCCGCGTCAATCTCTTCGCGGCCCCGCACCTCATCCGCCATGCCGATAAACAGGCTGCCATACAGCGGCCCCATGGAGCCGCCGATGCCTTCCATCAGGCTCAGCGTCAACTCGTCCAGCGCTTCGGCCAGGGTCAACTGACGGCCTTCAATGGTGCGCCCGCAATGGGCGAACCCCTTGGCCATGTTGATGCCGTGGTCGCCATCGCCAATGGCGCCGTCGACTTCGCTCAGGTATTCGCGGTTGGCAACGATCACGCTCACCAGGTCGGCGACGATGGCGCTGCCGTCGTGGGTGGAGAAATGCTGGCTCATGGTTTAGTCCGCCTGGGTCATGCCGATGGAACGGCAGGGTTGGTCGATCAGGGTTTTCAGCTCGGCGTCCAGGCCCAGCAAGGTCAGGGTCACGCCCATCATTTCCAGGGAGGTGAAGTAGTTGCCCACGTAGCAGCGGTGAATCTTCAAGCCCCTGGCCTGCAGCTGACGTTCAACCTCGGCGTAGAAAATGTACAGCTCCATCACCGGCGTCGCCCCCAGGCCCGAGACCAGCACCACCACGCTGTCATCCTGGCTGAAGTCGCGGTCGGCGAGGATCGGCACGAGCATGCGCGCGGCCATGGCTTCGGCAGATTCGATGGGGATGACTTCAATGCCCGGCTCGCCGTGGTGGCCGATGCCCAATTCCATCTGCCCGTCAGGAATCTGGAAGTTCGGCTTGCCCACCGCCGCGATGGTGCAGGGCGTGAGGCCGATGCCGATGGATCGGCAATTGTCGACGGCCTTCTGGGCGACACGGATCACGCCGTCCAGATCGTAATCCTGGGCAGCGGCCGCACCGCCGACCTTCCACATGAAGATCTCGCCTGCCACCCCGCGACGCTTGGCGATATCGGCCTTGGGCGCCGAGGCCACGTCGTCGTTGGCGACCACGGTGCGGATCTGCATGTCCTTGCTGGCGGCCATTTTCATTGCCAGCTTCACGTTCATGTTGTCGCCGGCGTAGTTGCCGTACAGGCACGCCACGCCGGCACCCTGGTCGGCGGCGCGGAAAGCATCGAAGAAGCTTTTGGCGGTGGGCGAGGAGAAGATTTCGCCGACGGCCACGGCGTCCACCAGGCCGGGGCCGACATAGCCGAGGAAAGCCGGTTCATGGCCGGAACCGCCGCCGGTCACGATGCCCACGCGGCCCTGTGGCGACGCCTTGGCCTTGCCGATCACCCGGGGATTGGTTTCGTATTGGCGCAGCTCGGGGTGCGCGACCAAAATGCCCCGCAGCATGTCCTCGACCACTTGGTCCGGATCGTTTATCACTCGATTCATAACGCGGTTTCCTGTGTTCTTATTCTTGGTGTGGGAGCCGGGCTTGTGTGGGAGCTGGCTTGCCTGCGATGCAAGCGCCTCGGTCTTTCAGTGACACCGGGTCGATGCTATCGCAGGCAAGCCAGCTCCCACAAAGAGCCCGGCGCCCGCAGGGTTTTGTGTTATTGGGCCAATCAGGGTTCCAGCACGACTTTAAGCGACTTGTCCCCGCGCTCCATCACCGCAAATGCTTCCTTGAAGTCTGCCAAAGCAAATTTGTGGGTCACCACGTCGCGCATGTCGATCTTGCGGTTGCCGATAAAGTCGATGGCGCGCGGGTACATGTACGGACCCAGGTGGGAGCCCAGCACGTCCAGTTCCTTGCGGTCGCCGATGATCGACCAGTCCACCGTGGCCTCGTCGTTGAACACGCTGAACTCCACAAAACGCCCCAGTTTGCGCAGCATCGCCAGGCCCTGGTTCACCGCCTTGTGGTGCCCGGTGGCCTCAATGTAAATGTCGCAACCGTAGCCGTCGGTGATCTCGCGAATCTTCGCCATCACGTCGACTTCAGCCGGGTTCCACACTTCGTCCGCACCCATGCGCAGGGCGAGGGCGGCGCGCTCGGGTTTCATGTCGAGCACGATGAGTTTTTTCGGGTTGCGCATGCGCACCGCGCCGATGATCCCCAGGCCCAGGGTACCGGCACCGGCCACCACCACGATGTCGTCGAAATCCACATTGGCCCGCTCCGCTGCGTGCAGGGAGCAGGCCAGGGGTTCAATCAGGATGGCTTCGTCCGGGGCAATCGAGTCCGGCACTTTGTGGATGATGCCTTCCTTGGTGAAGATCATGTACTGGGCCATGGCGCCCTGGACGTTGTTCTGGAAACCGTACAAGTCGTGTTTCTGGCACATCCAGTACTGGCCGTGGTTGCAGAAGCGGCAGCCCCAGCACGGCACGATCTGCTCGGAAATCACCCGGTCGCCGACCTTCACTCCACGCTTTTCTGCGCCTGGGCCGAGGGCGACCACGCGGCACACGAATTCGTGGCCGGGAATCATCGGCGGCTTCACGTAGCGCGGCTGCTCAGCATCGCCCCAGAACGATGGAGCACCGCGATAAGTCTTGATGTCGCCCATGCAGATGCCGCACAGCTCGACCTTGGTCAGGATCTCGTCGGGCCCGGGCGTCGGTACATCGACGGTCTCCAGGCGATAGTCTTCGGGGCCATGGCAGACCACGGCCTGCATGGTTTTCGGAATGACGGGTGACAGTTGCTCGGGCGTGCGTTCGGTAACGGTAGACATGACGATAAACCTCACGACAAAAGATCAATTACTGGATGCTGTAGCCGCCGTCGATCACCACGTTCTCGCCGGTGATCATCTGCGCGGCGTCGCTGAGCAGGTACAACGCCAGCCCGGCGATTTCTTCCGGCTGGGCAAAGCGGCCCGCCGGGATCTGCAATTTGGCCCGTTCCCCCAGCTCGCCGGCCCAGGCCTTTTTGCCCAGGGCGGTTTCGACGATGGTCGGGGAAATGGCGTTGACGTTGATATGCGGCGCCCATTCCATGGCCAGCACCTTGGTCATGCCGACCACGGCGGCCTTGCTGGCGCAGTAGGCGACGTGACGGTCCAGGCCGATCACTGCCGCTTGGGAAGCGAGGTTGACGATGCGCCCGCTGCCCTGGGCAAGCATGTGTTTGGCGCAGGCCTGGGCGACGAAAAAGCTGGCCTTGAGGTTGATGTCGAGGGTGGTGTCCCAGGCGTTTTCGCTGACGTCCAGGGCCTTGTCCAGCAGGGCGACCCCGGCGCTGTTGACCAGGTAATCCAGGCGTTTGAAGTGATCGAATACGTAGTCGACGGTGCTGTGCACCTGGTCGAGTTGGCGCAGGTCCACGGCGATGCCGATGTTCCCGGTGCCGAGGCTGGCGGCGACTTCGACCACGGCCGGGTCACGGTCGAGCAGGGCCACCCGCGCGCCGCGTTCCACCAGCAGGCTGGCACAAGCCAGACCGATCCCGGCGGCCCCGCCGGTGATCACGGCGCAGCGGCCGGTGAGGTCGAAGGCTTGATTCCAGAATCCAGACATGAACATGACTCCATTTTTCAGATCGGTGGAGATCCAATGTGGGAGCGGGCTTGCTCGCGAAAGCGGTGTATCAGGTGGCACATCTGTTGAATGATCCACCGCTTTCGCGAGCAAGCCCGCTCCCACACTTGACCGGTTTTCAAGTCAAAACTTACTTCGTACCGCTGACCTGCTGGTACAGCGCATCCGCATTCGCATTGGTCACTGGCACCCACGGCAGGATGTAGTTCTTGGCGGTGCCGTCACCCCATTTCACATCCTTGCCATAGCGTTCCCAGATCACCGACTGCGGCTTGTAGTCCTTGCCGGCCAGCGCACGCAGCGCCACATCCAGCGCGCCTTGGGATTGCGCCTGGGCGTCTTGCAGGAAAGTGGTCACTTCATCTTTCTTGGCTGCCTGGATCGCATCCGGCATGCCATCGATGGAGGTCACCGGTACGTCCTTGGAGGTCAGTCCATGGGACTTCAACGCCTGCACCGCACCTAGGGCCATGTCATCGTTTTGCGCGATTACTCCGTTGATGCCTTTCGGGTGGGCGTTCAGCCAGTCCTCTGTCAGGGCCAGCGCCTGGGCGCGGTCCCAGTTGGCGGTTTTCTTCTCGATGATCTTGATGTCCGGGTGCTTGCCCAGCACTTCCATCTCACCCTTTTCCCGGTCGATCTGTGCCGACTGGCCAATCGGGCCCTGGATGATCACGACGTTGCCCTTGCCCTTGAGCTTGTCGACCATGGCCTGGGCCTGGAGCCGGCCGCCTTCCACGTCGTCGTTGCCGACATAAGGTACGTTGGCGTCCGCCACCTTGGTGTTGGAGGCGATCACCACCACGTCATTGCTCATGGCAGCCTTCACGGTGCCGACGCCGGCCTTGGTGTCGATCGGTACAAACAGGATCGCGTCGTAGTGCTGGGTCACCATGTTTTCAATCTGGTTGTTCTGGGTCAGGGCGTCGTAGTTGCCGTCGAACACGGTCAGTTGCACGGTGCCGTCCTTGACGGCCGGGTGTTCCTTCAACTCGCGTACCCAGTTCTGCATGAACTGGCCCTTGAGGCCGTATACCGCGGCGCCGATCTTGTAGGTCTTGCCATCGGCCGCCAGGGCAATGCTGCTGGCGAGCAGGGAGAGTGCCGCGACGGCGGCGAGGGAAATACCAACTTTCATGATGAGAACTCCGCTTATTGTTGTAGGTCGTTCAGTTCGGTTTCGAGGAAAAGCGACTAGCGTTTTTTCTTGCGCCACACATCAATCAATACTGCGAACACGATGATCAGGCCCTTGGCGACCTGCTGGTAATAGGAGGACACGCCGAGCAGATTCAGGCCGTTGTTGATCACACCGATCAGCAGTGCACCAAACAGCGTGCCGACAATCGTGCCGGTACCGCCCGACAGGCTGGTGCCGCCGATCACCACCGCGGCAATCGCGTCCAACTCATAAGAAGTGCCCGCCTGGGGCAGGGCGGAGGTGGTGCGCGCCGACAGCACCACACCGGCCAACCCGGCGAGCAACCCCGAGACCACGTACACCGAAAACATCACCTTGCGCACGCCGATCCCGGAGGTGCGCGCGCTCTTCTCGTTGCCGCCCACCGCGTACACATAGCGGCCGTAGGTGGTGTAGCGCAGCACCATCCAGAAGATCAGCGCGACCACGGCGAAGATCACGATGGGCACGCCAATCGGGCCGATCTTGCCGATGCCCAGCGCCAGGTACGCGTCGGGCAGGTCGGTGATCGGGCTGCCGTCGTTGAGGATGAAGGTCATGCCCCGGGCAATGCTCAACATGCCCAAGGTCGCGACAAAGGGTGGGATCGACAGGTTGGCGACCATAAAGCCGTTCACCACCCCGAGCATCGCCCCGGCGAACATCCCGGCGCTGACCGCCGCCAGCACGCCATACCCTTGGGTCGCCACCATGGCACTGCACAACCCGGCAAACGCCAGGATCGAGCCCACTGACAGGTCGATGCCCTTGGTCAGGATCACGTAGGTCATGCCCACGGCGAGAATCCCGTTGATCGAGGTCTGGCGCAGGATGTCCATCCAGTTGCGCCAGGTCATGAAGTATTCGCTGGCGAAGGCCATCACCAGGCACAGCAGGATAAACACCAGCGGCAGGCCGAAGCGGTCAAGGGACCATCGCAGGCGACTGCGGGGTGCGGTCGTGACGGGGGCGGCTGCAGGTGTAGAAAGTGATTTGGCATTCATGAGGCAAGACTCAACAAGGCTTCCTGGGAAAGGGCGGTATCGCTGCTGATGGTCACCAGCCTTCCGCCTTTGAACACGGCAATACGGTCACTCAGGTGCAGCAACTCCGGGGCTTCGGACGACACCACAATCGCCGCGCCACCGGCGCGCACGAACTGGTCCAGCAGGTGATAGATCTCCTGCTTGGCACCTTCGTCGATGCCTCGGGTCGGCTCGTCGCACAGCAGGCAGATCGGCTGGGTCGACAGGCATTTGGCGAGCACCACTTTTTGCTGGTTGCCGCCGCTCATGGATTCCACCGGCAGGTCCAGGGAGGCGGTCTTGATCTGCAGGCGCTTGACCATGTCCTGGGCCAGCTGGTTTTCCTTGCGCGCGTTGATCAGCGACCAGCTCGACAGCTGCTTGTAGGCCGACAACGCGATGTTCGAGAGGATGCTGCCGCTGAGCACCAGGCCGCTGTCTTTGCGGTCTTCGGTGACCAGTGACATGCCGGCCTGGATCGTTGCCTTGGGCAGGCCGATGGGCATCGGTTTGCCTTGCAGGGTCACGCTGCCGGAGTCCGGGGTGGTCAGGCCGTAGATGCAGTTGAGGAATTCACTGCGGCCTGAGCCCATCAGCCCGTAGATACCCAGAATTTCGCCTTGGCGCAGTTGCAGGCTGATGTCCTGGAACTCGCCGGCGCGGCTCAGGCTGTCGACGTCCAGGCAGCATTCGGCGGCGCATTCGCGGCCGACCTTGTGGTCGATGCGGGTGAGTTCCTGGCCCACGATGCCGCGTACCAGATGGGCGCGGTCGATATCGGCCATGCGCCCGGTCTCAACGAAAGCACCGTCACGAAAGATGCTGTAGTCGTCGGCAATCTGCGCCAGTTCACTGAGGCGATGCGACACATAGATGATGCCGGCACCACGGGCGGTGAGGCGGCGGATCGCCTTGAACAGGGTTTCGGCCTCACGCTCGCCGATGGCCGAGGTGGGCTCGTCCATGATCATCACCTGGCAGTCGTGGCTGAATGCCTTGGCGATCTCCACCAACTGGATCTGCGCCACGCTCAGACGGTGCATGGGGCTGGTGGCGTCGACGTCGAACTCCAGGCCTTCCAGCAGCTCGCGAGTGCGCCGGTTGAGCTCCTTGCTGTCGACGATGCAGCCGGCGCGGCGCGGTTCGCGGCCCAGCCAGATGTTTTCGGCGACGGTCATGTAGGGGATGGGTTCCAGTTCCTGGGTGATCATCGCGATCCCCGCCGCCAATGCTTCGCTGGGGCGGTTGAACTGAACGGGTGAGCCATTGAGCAGGATGGTCCCGGTGTCACGTTGGGTGATGCCCATCAGGATGCTCAGGAAAGTCGACTTGCCTGCGCCATTGCCGCCGCACAGGGCGTGGACGCTGCCGGCACGCAGAGAGAGGCGCCCCTCACGCAGGGCAGGGATCCCGGCGTAAGCCTTGGCGACGTGTTCAGCCTGGAGCAGTAATGGCGTGGCCATCGGCGTGTCCTCGTGCTGTGAATTCTTATTAGGTCGCACAGTCATGTTTCGCTGTGATCATATGTGTATCAAATGAAATTCTGATCAGTCAATCTCTTTCACTGAAAAGTTGTAAATGGGCGGATTTGCGCAAAGTGTACCGGTTTAGAGGGCTTTGACTGCAAGGTCAGCTAAATCTTGCTTGACAGGGCGCTTCGGATATCCGAGAAATGACTGAGCGAAATTTCATTGAGTGATCATATGATCATTCGAAAGTACCCAAAACGGCAGCGGAGCCAAACGCCATGAACACACCTTTCCCGGTGGCTATCGGATGCGATGAAGCGGGTTATGAGCTTAAAGAACTGTTGAAGCGCCATATCGAGGCGCTGGGTTACCCGGTGACCGACTTTGGCACCCACTCCACGGCGCCGGTGCTGTACCCGGACATCGCCCTGGCGGTGGCCACGGCGATCAATGCCGGTGAACAGCGGCTGGGGGTGCTGGTGTGCGGCACCGGCATCGGCATGGCTATCTCGGCCAACAAAGTCCTGGGGATTCGTGCAGCCCAGGCCCACGACACCTATTCGGCGGAGCGGGCGCGCAAGAGCAACGATGCGCAGATCCTGTCCATCGGTGCACGGGTGATCGGCGCGGAACTGGCCAAGAGCATCGTCAAGTCGTTCCTGGAGTCGGAGTTCGAAGCTGCGCGTTCCGGGGCCAAGGTCGACCGCATCAACGCGATCGAGCGTGACGGGCATCAGTAGTGGACGGAACGGGGCAAGAGTCGGGAGAATGCGCCTTTGACACCGAAACGGAAGCCCGTGCCCATGAGTGACAGTACCCAGCGCATCGCCAGCGACATCGACCTGATGACCGAAGTGGCGATGCTCTATTACCTTGAGAACGTCACTCAGGAAGCCATCGCCAAGCGCTTCGACCTGTCCCGGGCAAAAGTCAGCCGCCTGCTCAAACGCGCACGAGATGAAGGCATCGTCGAGGTGCGGGTGTTGCAGCATCCGGCGATGAACAACGAATTGGAACAGGCGCTGGTGGATCGCTTCCAGCTGGACCGCGCCTTGATCGCAGTCGACCACAGCGACCCCGACACCCAGCGTTCGGCGGTTGCCAGCCTGGTGGCCAACTACCTGAACAAAACCCTCAGCGACGGCATGATCGTCGCGGTCGGCATGGGCCGTAACGTCGGTGCGGTGGCTGATAATGTGTTCCTGCCGGTGACCCGCAACTGCACGTTTGTGTGCGCCATTGGCGGTTCGCTCAAGGCGGGCGAATACATGAACCCTGACCACATCTGCCGGCGCCTGGCCCTGCGCTTTGGCGGCGAGAGTGAAAGCTTGTACGCCCCGGCCCTGGTGGCCAACCCGGAACTGCGGGGGGTGTTGATCAGCAACGATACGGTGCGTTCCACCCTTGACCGTGCCCGCCGTGCCGACATGGCGTTGATCGGCATCGGCGACATGAGTGAAAACAGCAACATGGTGCGCATGGGTTGGTTCTCACCCCAGGAAATCGCCCAGGCGCGGTTATCCGGTACGGTGGGCGACATGATGGGCTATGACTTCATCGACATTCATGGCCAGCCGGCGGTCAATGCGATTCAAGGGCGGGTGATCGGGTTGACGGTGCAGGAGCTGTTCCGCATTCCGGACGTGGTGGCGATTGCGAGTGAAAATACCAAGGCGGCGGCGACGCTGGGGGCGTTGCGGTCGGGGGTGATCAATACCCTGGCGACCACGGTGACCAATGCTCATACCATCCTTGCGCTGGATGATGCGACGCGTAAAAGCTGACACCCCCCCGATAGTCCAGGCCCTGAACATCAACTGTGGGCGCTGTCGAGCCATGGCGAGGCTGCGATGGCATCACTGCGGTATGACTGGAGTACCGAGCTGTCTGCATCGCGGGCAAGCCCGGCTCCCACCGTTGACTGCCTCAGGGTTTCCACACCTGCACATCCTGCGCATCCACCGCCTTGGGTAACAACCCCGCCTTGAAGAACGCATCCGCAATCTTCTGCTGTTCACCCAACTGATCCAGCGTCACCGGCTGCACCTCATAACTACGATGAGCATTGGCCGCCTCGACAGTCTCCACATCCAGGTTGCCCCACAAAGGCCCCAGCACTTTCGCGGCATCCCGCGGGTGACTCTTCACCCACTCGCCAGCCTGGTGCAACTGCTCGTAAACCAGCTTCAGCACTTCGGGATGCGCCTTGGCATAGGGCGTGCCCGTCAGGTAATAGCGCTTGTAACTGGCCAGCCCGGTACCGTCCGCAAGGGTGCGGGTGGGCAGTTGGCGCTGCACGCTGGTGAGGAACGGTTCCCACGTGACCCAGGCATCAACCTTGTTGTTTTCAAACGCAGCGCGACCATCGGCGGGCGTCAGGTACGCCGGCTCGATATCGGAGAAGGCCAGCCCCGCCTTGTTCAAGGCAGCGATCAATAAATAGTGAGTGCCGGCGGCCTTGGTCACGGCGATTTTCTTGCCTTTCAAGTCCGCCAGTTGCTGGATCGGCGAGTCCTTGCGCACCACGATCGCCTGGGCTTGGGGCGAGGGCGCTTCCTGGGCGAAGTAGGTGAGCTTGGCCTGGGCGGCCTGGGCAAAGATCGGCACGGTGTCGGCCACGTCAGCGCTGATATCCACGTTACCGACGTTGAGCGCTTCCAGCAGCGGCAGGCCGCTGGGGAACTCGTGCCAGGTCACGTCGATGCCGTCGGTCTTGAGGGCTTTTTCCAGGGTGCCCTGGGTTTTCAGCAAGGTGATCAGGGTCGAGGATTTCTGGTAACCGATGCGCACGGTTTCCTGGGCGTGTGCACTCAGGGCGGTGCAGAGGCCCAGCGTGGCCAGGCCAGTGATGAAAAGGCGATGGAGCGAAAACAGGGGCATGGCGTGCTCGACTCTTAATGGATTAAGGTCAGCTTATTGTTCTAAAAATTATTCGATAAATAATTTTTCGGTCTTAGCTTAGGGCTTTATCGGATGCGCCGTTCGCGGCCTTTCAGCGTCAGGATGAAGGAGGGCGGTATGCAGTTGTATGTTGTTCGTCACGGCGAAACTCAAGCCAATGCCGAGGGGCGTTACCAGGGCTCGCTGGACATTGATCTCAACGAACGGGGCGTGCTGCAGGCGCGGGAGTTGCGGGAAAAATTGCCGGCGCAGATCGACGCTGTCATCGTCTCGCCGCTGCGTAGGGCCCAGCAAACGGCGGCCATTGTGTTTACGGATGATGGGCTGCAACTGCATACGCGGGATGCGTTTCGTGAGCGCGGCGTGGGGGTGTTTGAGGGACTGACCCAGGTGGAAGCCGCGCAGCGTTATCCCGACCTTTGGGCGCAGAATATTACCCGGCAATGGGAGCGGGCGCCCACGGACGGTGAGTCAATCTCGCAGTTCGTCGAGCGTATCCGGGGCGGATTGAATCAGTTGCTGGTGAACCATGGGCAACAGGTGGTGGTGCTGGTTGCCCATGGGGTTGTCGCCAAGGCAATTCGCGCATTGGTTCGCGATGATTTCTCAGACTTCTTCGAATGGCAGTTGCGCAATGGCGAAGTGCTGAGTCTCGACATCGCCACAGGGTTTGTGTGAGTCATGTCTACAGGGGAACGCTCAACGCCTGCGCAAACGCCTGGGGCGTAGGGCTTTCCGGCCAGGTCGGAACGCCCTCCGCCAGCGTTATCCACGGTTGCTTGTGCCGCAGCCAAATGTGCGCCACCGGCTGCACGGACGGGCTCTCATCCAGTGTCCCGACCCGCAGCACAACCAACCCCGGCGCGGCCGTCGTGGTGTTGCAGATCCGCGTATGGCACACCCCGCACAACCGATGTTCCGAACGCTGCCCATCGACGTCATAGGCATATTCCGTCAGCGAACCTTCAACCCGCAGCGCATCCGCTGGCAACAGCGCATGCAGGGCAAACGCGCTGCCGCTCCAGGTCTGGCAGTGGCGGCAATGGCAGGCATACACCGCCAGCGGCGCGTCGGTATCGAGGGTGTAGGTCACGCGGGCGCAGCGACATTGGCCGGTGAGTGTCATCAAAAACGATCCTGTGCAAAGTGAGGGCGAAAGCCCCATCGGTTATGCTCGCCAGCATGCCGCAGCCCCCGAACAAAGAACATCCGCCAAAACTGCCCAGCGGCTCACAGGAAATGTATGAACGCCCCGCAACTCCAATGGGAAACCCAGCGCGCCTTCCTCGCCGTGTTGCGCACCGGCAGCCTGTCGGGCGCAGCCCGTTTGCTGGGGATCGCCCAGGCCACCGCGCGGCGACGGATCGAGGCGCTGGAGCAGAGCGTCGGGGTCAGCCTGTTTATCCGCTCACCCGCCGGGCTATTGCCCACCGACACGGCCAAGGATCTGATCAGCCATGTTGAAGCGATGGCCGTTGCGGCCAACGCCTTTAACCGCGCAGCCTCGGCCGACACGGCGCTCGCCGGCGGCACGGTGCGGCTCACCAGCGGCAAGCTGCTGGGCGTTGAAGTGCTGCCGCCAATGTTGCGCAGCCTGCGCCGTGATCATCCGCAATTGGCCATCGAGCTGAGCGTATCCAATCGACTGCAGGCGCTTGCCCGGCAAGAGGCCGACGTCGCCGTACGCATCCGTCGCCCGGTCGAATCCACCGTGGTCGCGCGCAAGGTCGGCGACCTGCAAGTCGGGTTGTACGCCGCGCCAGAATTGCTGGCAGAGCAGGGCACGCCGGACACCGTTGCGCAATTGCACAGCTACCCGCTGATCGGGCCGGACCGCAACTTGCTGGAGATCGAATTTCTGGGTGAGCGCGGTTTCGACTGTTCGGCGCCCAGTACGGTGATTCGCACCGACGATCACCTCGCGCAGTTGGCCGCGTTGCGTGCGGGGCTGGGGATCGGCGTGTGTTCAGCCCAGGTGGCACAACGTCACGGGCTGGTGCGGGTGTTGCCCGCGCAGGTGGATTTCAAGGTTGACGTGTGGATCGCCATGCACCAGGACATGCGCAAGGTCCCGCGCATCGCCGTGGTGTTCGATGGGTTGGGCTCGGCCCTGACGGATTTCCTTCAGCCGCGATAACGCAGTGCGTCCACCAACAGCGCAAACGCGGGCGAGGTCTGGCGGCGGCTGGGGTAGTACAGGTGAAAGCCGGCAAACGGCGCACACCAGTCATCCAGTACCTGCACCAGTCGCCCGTCCGCCAGATAAGGCGCCACCAAGTCGGCAGGCACGTAACTCAAGCCCAAGCCGTCGACCGCTGCCTTGAGCAATGGGTACACGCCATTGAAGGTCACCTGGCCAGACACCCGCACATTCAGGCTTTCGTCGCCTTTCTTGAATTCCCACACATACAGACCGCCATTGGTGGGTAGGCGCAAGTTGTTGCAGGCGTGATCGGTCAAGTCCCGGGGCGTGCGGGGGATCGGGCGCTGGGCGAAGTAGGCCGGTGAGCCCACCACCAGCATGCGCATGTCGGGGCTGATGCGCGTGGCAATCATGCCCTGGGCCACGTCTTCCCCAAGCCGTACACCGGCGTCGAAACCATGGGCGGCGATGTCGACAAAGCCATAGTCGCAACATACCTCCACGGCGATGTCCGGGTACTGCGCCAGGAACGGTTTCAACACCGGCCACAGGATGAATTCCAGCGCGTGGTCCATGGCGTTGATGCGAATGGTGCCGGACGGCCGGTCGCGCAAATTACTCAGGCCTTCAAGCCCCACCTGGATTTCATCGAAGTGCGGCCCGACCGTATCGATCAAGTGCTGCCCCGCTTCGGTGGGTGACACGCTGCGGGTGGTGCGGGTCAGCAGGCGCAGCCCCAGGCGCGCCTCCAGGGCGCGGATGGTATGGCTCAGCGCCGATTGGGAAACCCCGAGTTTGGCCGCCGCCTTGGTAAAGCTGCGCTCACGGGCTACCGCCAGAAAGGCGAGCAGGTCATTGGCGTTTTCCCTGAGCATTGGTGAGTCATCCTCATAAGTATTTTCAGATTCTAGCGGCTAATTATCACAATTCGTAACTGTTAGATTGGATTCAGTCCCCTTACCCGGAGAATGACCATGCGCAGACGCACACTCGGTAACAGCCAACTTGAAGTCTCGGCCCTGGGGCTCGGTTGCATGGGCATGAGCTTTGGCTACGGCCCTGCGGCCGACAAACAGCAGATGATTGCCTTGCTGCGCAATGCGGTTGAACAAGGCGTGACCTTCTTCGATACCGCCGAAGTCTATGGCCCGTTCATCAATGAAGAACTGCTGGGCGAAGCCCTGTCACCGCTGCGTGAGCAGGTGGTGATCGCCACCAAGTTCGGATTTGCCCCGGACCCGTCCGGCAATGGCAAATGGTCCGGTCTCGACAGCCGCCCCGAACATATCCGCCAGGTAGCTGAAGCCTCTCTGAAACGCCTGAAGACCGATGTTATCGACCTGTTTTATCAGCACCGGGTTGATCCGAATGTGCCGATCGAAGAGGTGGCCGGTGCCGTGAAGGATTTGATTCAGGAGGGCAAGGTCAAGCACTTCGGCTTGTCGGAAGCCGGCGCCTCGACCATCCGCCGCGCCCATGCCGTTCAGCCGGTGACCGCTCTGCAAAGTGAGTACTCCCTGTGGTGGCGCAAGCCGGAGGCCGAGGTGCTGCCGCTGCTGGAGGAACTGGGCATTGGCCTGGTGCCCTATAGCCCGTTGGGCAAAGGCTTCCTGACCGGCAAGTTCGACAGTCAGAGCACCTTTGACAGCTCGGATTTTCGCAGCAGTTTGCCCAGGTTCACGCCTGACGCTTTGCAGGCCAACCAGGCCCTGGTGGAGTTGCTGCGCCAGGTTGCCCAGCGAAAAAACGCCACGCCCTCGCAGATTGCACTGGCCTGGTTGCTGGCCCAGAAGCCCTGGATCGTACCGATTCCAGGCACCACCAAAACCTCGCGCCTGACGGAAAACCTGGGGGCGATCGAAGTGCAGCTCAGCGCGACGGAGCTCAGTGAACTGGACGTCGCCGCTGCCAACATCGCCGTGCATGGCGACCGCTATCCCGAAGCCCTGGAAAGGATGACCGGCCTATGAACACCAGCCTCGCCGCCACCGCGCTTTCATTGTCATTAATGGCACTCGATTCACCCGCACAGGAGACGCCCATGCTGACCATCACGCCCAACGGTTCCCAGCCCTCTGCAAAAGGCCCGGCGGATTATTTCACCGGCACGGTACGCGTCGATTCACCCTTCAAGGGCACCGACGCGGCACGCGTCACCGGGGCCTTCGTCACCTTTGAACCGGGCGCGCGTACCGCGTGGCACACCCATCCGCTGGGCCAGACGTTGATCGTGACCGCAGGCCTGGGCCAGGTTCAGGAATGGGGCCAACCGGTACGGGCAATCCGCCCCGGCGACACGGTCTGGATTGCGCCCGGGGTCAAGCATTGGCATGGCGCCACGGCCAACACCGCCATGACCCATATTGCGATTAACGAAATGCTCGATGGCAAGGTGGTGGACTGGATGGAGCAGGTCAGCGACGAACAGTACGCGGCGCAGTAATCCGCTTCAGCGCCGCAACTGCGGCTCGCCTTCAATACAACTCACCAAAAACTCCATCACCACTTTCACCGAAGGCGAGCGGCGCATATCCGGGTAAACCGTCAGCCAGATATCGCGAACCGGGCCTTCGGTGTTTGTTGCCAACCGCACCAATGCCCCGTCGTGATCCCCCACCAGCGTGGGCAACACCACTGCACCCACCTGGGCGCGGGCGGCCATTTGCTGGGTGATCAGGTCGCTGGCGGCGAAGGCAATCGTGCGGTTGCCGCGCACCTGATGCATCCACGCCTGTTGGGGCAGGTGGTCGCGGGTGGCGTCATAGGCAATGAATGCCCACTGTTCAGCAGGCAGTTGTTTGAGCTCGGGCGTGGCATAGAGGCCGAAGCGCACGGCGCCGACCTTTCTGCGTACCAGCGCTTCCTCATCGGGACGCACCGTGCGCAGGGCAATGTCGGCTTCGCCTTTGTCGAGGGCGGCGAGTGTTGTCGAGGACATCAACACGATATTCAGCTTGGGATACTGCGTCCTGAATCGTGCGACATGGGGCGCGATGCAGTGGATGGCAATCGACGGCGGACAACTGACCCGCACGGTGCCGGCCACCTCGATGGAGGCCACGCGGGACAGGCGCATCACTTCGGTGGCCATCTCGCCCATGCCTGCTGCCATCTTCGCCAATGCCAGGCCTTCCTCGGTCAACGGTCGGCTGCGGGGCAGGCGATCCACCAACTTTACGCCGAGGGCTTTTTCCAGGGCATCGACGCGGCGGCCAACGGTGGCGTGTTCCACCTGCAGCTCGCGGGCGGCAGCCGACAGCGACTGGGTGCGCGCCAGTACGGTGAAGAAATACAGATCCTGCCAGTCGAACATCGGGTTATTTCCGCACGGAGGGTGGGAGTTGTTGGGGAATTCTCGTACAGAGTCCCGCCTTTTACCATGGCGCATTCCCACCGCAAACGGAGTTGTCCCGCGATGAAAGCCCTCACCCTTGAAACCTATGGCGGCCCGGAGGTCGTTCAGCTGCGCCTTGATGTGCCCAAACCCCCAGTGACACCCGGCCACGTATTGATCAAGGTGGCCTGCGCCGGGATCAATTTCATGGATGTGCACACTCGCCAGGGCAAGTACGCCACGTCGGTCACCTATCCGGTACGGCTGCCGTGCATCCTGGGTATGGAAGGGGCCGGTGTGGTGGTTGCGGTGGGCGAGGGTGTGAGCCACCTGGCGCCGGGTGATCGGGTGGCCTGGTGCATTGCCTGGGGCGCGTTCGCTGAATACGCCAGCGTACCTGCCGAGCGAGTGGCGCAGATTCCCAATGCGATCGGCTTCGATCAGGCGGCTGCAGCGATGTTCCAGGGCTGCACCGCCCACTACCTGATTGAAGAGGTCGCGCGGTTGCAGGCGGGCAACTGCTGCTTGATCCACGCGGCTTCCGGCAGTATCGGCCAGTTGCTGGTGCAAATGGCCCATCGACTCGGTGCCACGGTGTTCACCACCGGCAGCAGCGTCGAAAAGTGTGCGATTGCCCTTGAACGCGGTGCCGATCACGCCTGGCTATACGATGGGTTTGCCGAGCGGGTGTTGGAGGCCACGCAGGGGCAGGGTGTGGATGTGGTGTTCGATTCGGTGGGCAAGGCCACCTTGCGCGAGAGTTTCAGGGCATGCCGCACGCGCGGTTTGATCGTGAATTACGGCAACGTTTCCGGTTCGATCACTGATCTGGACCCGATGGAGTTGGGGGAAGCCGGTTCACTGTTCCTGACGCGCCCACGACTCAACGACCACATGGCCGACGGCCCGACCGTGCAACGGCGTGCCAATGCGGTGTTCGCGGCGATGCTCGAAGGTTCGCTGACAGTGGATATCGAAGGGCATTACGCGCTGGAAAACGTGCAGCAGGTGCACGCGCGGATTGAGGCACGGCAGCAGATTGGCAAGGCGGTGGTGTGGCTGGACCGTGAACTCCAGTAATGGCGAGAGAGCTTGTGTGGCGCTTGTGAGGATCAGTTAATAGCAGGCGAAAAAAAGCCGGCTGATCAGGCCGGCTGGGGGTGAACCGCGAACGACAGGGGTTACGCGCGGTTTTCCATCAGGCGGTCTGCACCACCTTCGGCTACGCGGTTTTCTTGAAGACGGTCTGCACCACCTTCAGCGACGCGGTTTTCTTGAAGACGATCAGCACCACCTTCAGCGACGCGACGTTCCAGCAGGCGATCAGAGCCCCCTTCAGCAACGCGACGTTCCAGCAGGCGATCAGAACCCCCTTCAGCAACGCGACGTTCCAGCAAACGGTCAGAACCACCCTCAGCCACGCGGCTGTCCATCAGGCGATCTGCGCCGCCTTCAGCGAGGGCAGGTTGGGTAAAGGCGCTTACAGCAAGTACCGAGAAAGCGAGGCTAAGCAAGAGTTGGCGTTTCATGAGAGTGTGCTCCGGGATGTCATTGGTTGGTATGGATGCGATGTTACGCGGTGGATTTTTTTAGAGAACTTCATTGGGCTGATGGTGACTATCGACGCCAGCGATGGCCCGTTTTCGCGGACCATCGCGCCGACTATCACGGCATTTCAGGCAGTTCCTGAGGGCGCAGGTCGAACACCAGCACCTCGGCGTTCTCGCCATGGCTCAGGTGAATCTCCCGCTCATCGCGCACTCGGGCACCGTCGCCTTCGTGCAAGCGTTGGCCGTTGACTTCAACGCTGCCCCGCGCCACATGGATGTAGGCATAGCGTTCCGGAGCCAATGGCAGGCTGGCGGTTTCAAAGCCGTTGAACAGCCCGGCATACACCCGCGCATCCTGGCGCACGCCGAGGGAGCCGTCGGTGCCTTCCGGCGAGATGATCAACTGCAACCGGCCGCGTTTCTGCGCCTCGGTGAAGTGCTCCTGCTGATAGCGCGGTTCGGCGCCCGCCACCGCCGGCACGATCCAGATTTGCAGGAAGTGCACGCCCTGGGTATGGCTGTGGTTGAACTCGCTGTGGGCCACGCCGCTGCCGGCGCTCATCAGTTGCACATCGCCGGGGCGAATCACCGAACCGGTGCCCAGGGTGTCCTTGTGTTCCAGGGCGCCTTCGAGCACATAGGAGAAAATCTCCATGTCGCGGTGCGGGTGTTGGCCGAAGCCCTTGCCGGCGGCAACCCGGTCATCGTTGATCACCAGCAGGTCGGAAAAACCCTGTTCCTTGGGATTCCAGTAGTTCGCAAACGAGAAGGTGTGGAACGACTTCAACCAACCGTGATTGGCGGCGCCGCGTTCCGAGGCTTTGCGAAGGGTCAGCATGGGGTGTTCTCCTCAAGGGAAGCTTGGCTGCGAGATGCAGGGCTTCGGTGTGAGGAGAAGATTACTGGTTATCAGACGGTTGATTAAGAAGCTGAAATCAGAATGACTGTCCTGTATGAGTTGACAGTGAGTGACGTGCCATAATGCTCGGATTCACCTCCTGAACGGGCAACTCCTGACAATGAAAACCGTGGCCATGGCGCTGTTTCCTGATTTCCTTCTGCTCGATATGGCCGGGCCGCTGGAGGTGTTCTCCATTGCCAATCGCTACCTTGAACCGCCAGCCCATTATCAGATCCTGACCATCGGTACCGAGCCCGGGCCACTGCGAGCCTCCAATGGCGTGGTGGTACACCCCGACCTGCAGCTGGACGAGGCCCTTGAGGCGTATGACTTGCTGTTGGTCCCCGGTGGCCCTGGCGCCTACAAAGAATGCCATCCCGCCCTGTTGCCCTGGCTCAAGGCCGCTGCGCCCCGCGCCCGACGATTCGGCTCCATCTGCACCGGCGCCTTTGTGCTGGGGTATGCGGGCTTGCTGGACGGCCAGCACGTGACCACCCACTGGCATTACACCGAACGGCTGATCAGGGCCTTTCCCAAGGCCATCGTTGAGACCGACCGTATCTACCTGCAGGACGGCCGGCTAATCACCTCGGGCGGCGTGACGGCGGGCATCGACCTGGCGCTGTCCATCGTGGCCCAGGACCACGGCAAGCAGGTGGCTGTCGACGTGGCCAAAGTGTTGTTGGTGGTCATGAAACGCCAGGGTGGCCAGGCCCAGTTCAGCTCGATGACCGCAGCGGTGGCCCCTCAGGAAACCGCGATTACTCGGGTGCAGAACCAGGTGCTGGAGCGACTGGACCAGGCCTTTACCATCGAGTCCATGGCGCAATTGGCAGGTATGAGCACACGGCACTTTGCGCGGGTGTTCGCCAAGGAAGTGCAGATGACCCCGATGGCGTTCCTGCAAGGTGCGCGCATCGATCGTGCCCGGCACTTGCTGGAAAGCACCGACCTGCCGCTCAAGACCGTAGCGTTTCACGCGGGGTTTGGCAGCGTGCGGCATATGCGGTCTCTGTTCAGTGAAAAACTCGGCTTGAACCCGACCCAATACCGCCAGCAATTCAGCTGATGTCCGTCCGGCGCACCTGAATGTCCGTGTGGATCCCCGTGCCAGCATTGTCCTGTCACCGGTAGCTGGCAAGATAGCGGTCAGTCCCATGGAAAAGGATGCGCAGGCGCCCAAGAACGGGTGTTTCAGCGCTTTGACGAGCATGAACAGCCTTCATACGATTGAACCGGAATGCTCAGTGCGCTTCGGACCCTTCACGTTCTACCCCCAGCAGCGCCTGGTGTGCGCAGAGGGCCGGCCGCTGCCGCTGGGCGGGCGTGCGCTGGACATTCTCGCGGTGCTGGTGGAGCAGGCGGGGCAGTTTGTCAGCAAGGCGGTCCTGATCGCACGGGTGTGGCCCAGCAGCGTGGTGGAGGAGAACAACCTGCGGGTGCACATCGCGGCCCTGCGCCGTGCCTTGGCCGATGGCGAGGGCGGGCGGTGCTACATCATCAACGTGCCGCAGCGCGGTTATTGTTTTGTCGCGACGCCACCCATGCAGGCAGAAGCTGTACAGCCCTTACCTCAACATAACCTGCCAGCACGCCTGGTGCCGGTGCTCGGCCTGGAGCCGCTGGCGCGCGCCCTTGCCCGGCGATTGCCGGGGCAAACGCTGATGACGCTCACCGGGGGCGCCGGCATCGGCAAAACTACCCTGGCGCTGTACCTGGCCGCACAGGTTCTGCCGCGCTATCGCGACGGCGTGTGGTTGGTGCCGCTGGCCGGGATCAGCCAGTTATCCGGCGTGCTCCGTCAGTTGGGCAAGGCGCTCGGGATTGAGGTTGAAGCGGGTGCTACGTTGCAAGGCGTTTGCCGGCAACTGGCGTCGCGGCAATTGCTGTTGGTGCTTGATGGGTGCGAACAGGCGCTGGCGGCCTGTCGCAACCTGGTGTCCGCCCTGCGTGAAATGGCGCCCCGGGTGACGCTGTTGTTGAGCAGCCGCGAAGCGTTGCATATGCCCGGCGAATGGGTTCAGCGCGTGCCTGCGATGGCGGTGCCGCCGCTGTCGGCATTGGCTTCTGTCGAGCACGCGCTGGCTTATCCCGCGGTGCAGCTTATTGTCAGCCGGGCCCAGGCCTGCCAGCAGGGCTTTGACTTGCGCAGGCAAGACCTGGTCCCCCTGCGGGATATCTGCCGGCGCCTCGACGGCATCCCGCTGGCCCTGGAGCTGGCAGCGGCCCAGGTCGATGCCCTGGGCATCAAGGGCGTGCAGTTACAGTTGGCGAACGGCTTGCTGGTGCTGACTCGCGGGCGGCGAACCGCGGTAGGGCGGCATCAATCCATGAACGCGGCGCTGGACTGGACCTACGATCGCTTGAGCCTGCCGGAGCGCTGGCTGTTCCTCCAGTTAGGCTTGTTCAAGATGGCGGTGACTTTGCCGAGACTGAGCGCGCTGATTGCCGGTACTGAACTGGAACACGCCGACTTGCCCTATCTGCTGGCACGGTTGGTGGACACGTCGCTGCTGACCGTCGAACCCGGTCCCGGCCCCCGGCGTTATCGCCTGCTCAATAGCGTACGTGCCTATGCGCTGGCCCGCCTGGGTGACGGGGCACAGGTGAGGTTGTTGCAGCAAGGCTACGGGCATTATCTTGGGCCGTTTTCAGGCCGGCACTTTGTGGTGCAGTTCGTCGAGCAGGCGGCGCACGCTCACTAGGTCCGGCGTGGAAAACCCTTCGGTAAAGCGCCCGTGGACGGTTCGCAACAGGTCGCGCGCGGCGGCGTGCCGGCCCTCGCGTTGCCATAGGCGGGCCAGTGACAGCGCGCTTCGCAGTTCCCAGGCCAAGGCGCCCTGCTGACGAGCCAGCCCCAGCGCTTCCAGCAACAGGCTTTCAGCCACCTGCGTCGGGGGCGGGTCGGCCCGGTGCAGCAGGGATTCGGCGCGCACCCGCAGGATTTCTGCGGTGCACCACCCCGCATCGCCCCGCCGGGCCCGTTCGAAGCAGGCCTCATCCACGTCCCTTGTGTGCAGGGTCACAACGATGTCCTTGATCAGGCCCAGGCCTTCGACGTTCTCTTCGTGTACCACGCCGTCCAGCGCCAGGGTGTAATGCCTGGCCCAGGTGTCGAACAGCAGCACCGAGTGCTTCTGCGCCTGCTGTGACAGCAGCTCCAGCATCGATCTCGCCGCTCGGTCGTCACCGTTGTAGTGAGCGATGACGACACCCGCGAGGGCCAGGGTGTAGCAGATCGAGGTGCCGTGATTGATTTGCAGCGCCAGCTCCAGCGCCTGGCGGGCGGTGCGCCAGGCGCGCTCCGGGAAACCCTGGAGCCAGAGGATGCGCGCCAGCACCGTCAGCGACGCCACGCTCTGGTCGTATTGCACGCCAAACCCATGGGTAAACCGATTGCGGTGGCCGCTCTGCGCCATGCGCTGCATCACCTGTTCGGCGTTGTGCCGTGCCAGGGCCTGATTGCCGGCAAAATGTTGCGCCAGTACCCGCAGGCGCTGTGCGCTCAAACCCAGCAGCGGTGGGGCGTTGGGGTCCAGGTGATCGAAGTGCAGGCTTTGACGCAGGGCCTGCTGGTAGTTGCCGCTGCACAGGTTGACCGCCAGGTGGCCGGACACGGCCCTGAGCTGGCCGGCGACATCCTGGCTGTTTTCTGCCAGTTGCCTGGCACGCTCAAAGGCATCGATGGTCTGTGGGGTTGCGCCCTGGGTGTGATAGGAAAAACTGCCCAGGGCCAACTGCAGTTGCAGGTGCAAGTGCGCGCAGGGCGAGGTTGATTGCTGGAGCAGGGCCAGGGCCTTGCCCACATACAAACCGTGCTCGGTGAGCAGCGACAGCTCCTGCCACAGCGGCATCGCGCTGACCGTCAAGCGGATGGCCAGCAGCGGCGAGCCTGCCTGGCTCAAGCCCCAGTCGAGGGCGGCACGCACGTCTTCGCGGTAGGCGGCATAACGGTCGAGCCACTGTTGGGTGGACACGTGTTCCCAGTCGGCTTGCGCTTGATTCATCAGCGTCAGGCACCGGGCGGCGTGGCGCTCACGGCTGGCCTCCAGCTCGCAGGCGGCGCTGAGTTTCTCCAGGGCATAGGTGCGGGTGATGTCCAGCAGTCGATAGGTTACCGCTTCATCGCCTACCTCAACGTTGAGCAGGGACTTGGCTACCAACTGCGTGATCGAACCCAGCACCTCGGTGGGCGCAATGTGTTCACCGCCGATCACTGCCGCCGCCGATTCCAGGGTGAAAACACCCCGGAACACCGCCAGGCGACGCAGGCAGACCTGCTCGCTGGCGGTCAGCAGATCGAAGCTCCACTCCAGGGTGGCGCGCAGGGTCTGGTGCCGGGGCAGGGCGCTGCGCCGGCCGCGGGTCAACAGGCGAAAGTTATCCTCCATCTGCACCAGCAAGCCCGGCAGGCCAAAGCGTTTGATTTGCGCCGCCACCAGCTCGATTGCCAGGGGAATGCCGTCCAGGCGTCGGCAGATGTCGATGGCCAGGGGCAGCTCGGCGTCACTCAGTTCAAAGCCGTCCCAGCGCGACCGCGCCCGTTCCACCAGCAATTGCAGCGCGGGGTACGCCATCGCTTCGGCGCGGTCGCCCGTGGCCGGTGGGCACGCCAGAGGCTCCAGGCGTTGCACGAACTCGCCTTCGGCGCGCAGCGCTTCGCGGCTGGTGGTCAGGATGTGCAGCTGGGGGGCATTGCGCAGCAGGGTTTCGCTGATCAGCGCAATATCGTCGAGCAGGTGCTCGCAGTTGTCGATCACCAACAACATCTGGCGCTCGCGCAGCAGGCTGGCGAGGCCGCACAAGGGCTCGTGGCTAGGTAGCGTGAGTTCCAACAGGGCCGCCAGGTTGGGCAGGATCATCGAGGGTTGGTTCAGGGGGGCCAAGTCCAGCAGGCGGATGCCGTCGCGGTAACGGCCGATCAGCAGTTCGGCCACCCGCAAGGCGACGGTGGTCTTGCCGATACCGCCGGCCCCCGTGAGGGTGATGAAGCGGTGTTGAGGCAACTGCTGCACCAGGCTTTTGATCAGGGCCTGGCGTCCCAGCATTCGGGTGCGCCGCAGCGGCAGGTTGTGCCCTGGATGGGCCCCTAAGCTGTCGTCTTCCAACGCCGTGGGCTCGATGCTCAGGGGCGCAACAAAACTGTAGCCACGCTGGGCCACGGTGACGATATAGCGCTGTCCGGCCTGGCCATCGCCCAAGGCCTTGCGCAGGGCCGCCATGTGCACCCGCAGGTTGCCATCCTCCACCACGGTCCTGGGCCAGACCCGGGCGATCAACTCCTGCTTGCTCACCACCTGGCCGGCGTGCTCGAGCAAAATCAGCAGGATATCCACCGCCCGGCGGCCCAGGCGCAACGGTCGGCCACCCTCCAGCACCGCGCGCTGGCGCGGGTGGATCCGGTAGGGGCCGAAATGCATGGCCTGGTCGCTGGGGTTGCTCATGCGCGGTCTCTGGAACGAGGTCTGTGGTGCATATTCCAGAGGTTTGCGCTGGGGTGCAATCACCACTAGGCGGCGATCACGCGAAGTTGGTGGTTACGCCAGGTCATCGGGTTTACGCCTTCGCTGCGGCTGAATATGTGGCAGAAGTGCGCCTGGTCGCAAAATCCGCACTCCTGGCTGATTTGGGTCAGGCTCAAGGCGGAGTGGATGATCAGCTCCTTGGCCCGCTGGATGCGTTGTTGGCGAATCCATTCCTGGGGAGAGAGGCCGGTACTGCATTTAAACGCGCGGGAAAAATGGCTGCGGGACAGGGCGCAGGCCCGTGCCAGTTCGGCGACTTCCAGGCTGTCCCCGAGGTTGGCCAGGATCAACTGCTTGACCATGCGTTCGCGGCGGGGGCACAGGCCGCCGGTGGCAGGGGCTCGGGGGTGCGGTGCAGGTGCGATTTGCTCAAGTCGGGCCATGACAGATTCCGTGGTCGATGGGAGCGTTTCCTGTTGATGAAAATCCAGTGTAGACCGCCGTATTCTTGGTGCCGGACCGTCTGGCTGGCGAGTTAATCGTTGTTAATTTCGCCAGGTGCCTGCGCAAAAAAGACAGCACAGGGATGCAATTGCAGCGGCCTTGAGCGTGGTTAGCTGACGGGGTGCTCACCTCCCGGGAAACCCTATGAATCGCAACGACTTGCGCCGCGTCGACATGAACCTGCTGGTGATTTTCGAGGCCCTGATGTTCGAAAAGAACCTGACCCGGGTTGCCGAAAAACTCTTCATGGGCCAGCCAGCGGTCAGTGCGGCCCTGAGCCGGTTGCGCGACCTGTTCGATGACCCGCTGCTGTTGCGCAATGGTCGCGGTATGGAACCCACGCCACGGGCCGTGGCGATCCTCAAGGAGTTGCAACCGGCCATGGACATCATTTCCGGCGCCGTGAGCCGCGCCAAGGATTTCGACCCTTCCACCAGTTGCGCGGTGTTTCGCATCGGGCTGTCGGATGACGCCGAGTTTGGATTATTCCCGCCGTTGCTCAGCCAACTGCGGGAAGAGGCGCCCGGGATCATCGTGGTGGTGCGGCGTGCGAACTACTTGTTGATGTCGGCGTTGTTGGCCAGTGGCGAGATTTCCGTGGGGGTCAGCTACACCACCGAGCTGCCAGCGAATGCCAAGCGCAAGAAGCTGCGGGATATTCCGTGCAAGGTCCTGCGGGGGGATGACCGGCCGGAGCCGTTGACCCTCGACGACTACTGTTCACGACCCCATGCCATGGTTTCGTTTTCCGGTGACTTGAGCGGCAACATTGACTTGGACCTGGCGCGGGTTGGCCGGGCGCGGCGGGTGGTGTTGGCGGTGCCGCAATTCAGTGGGTTGCGGGACCTGTTGGCCGGCAGCGAAATGATTGCGACGGTGCCCGATTATGCCGCCTGCGCGTTGACCCAAGGCAGCGGGTTGCGGGCCGAGGACCCACCGTTCGCCATCGATGCGGCAGAGCTGTCGATGGTGTGGAGCGGGGTGCACGACAACGATCCGGCGGAGCGCTGGTTGCGATCGCGGATTGGCGAACACATGTCCCGGACGCTTTAACAGAGCACGTACATCCAATTTTTACGCTGCGCGACGCCCCACACTGCGGCCATCGCTCACGTATTCAGGGGGAGGGGCACGATGGACTCAGTCACGCAGCAAGGCGGCCCGGACGAGGTTGTCACCTTGGTGGTCAAACACCGTATCAAACCCGGCCACGAAGCCGACTACGAAGCCTGGCTGCGGCGCATCGTGCGCATTGCCGGCGAGCGCCCCGGCCACCTCGGCGTTGACGTGGTGCGCAGCAAGCAGGGCGGCCTGGCGCTGTTCACCTGCGTGCTGCGTTACCGCTCCACCGATGACCTGGAACGCTGGCTGGAGTCGCCGCAGCGCCTGGAGCTGATCAACGAAGCGGCACCGATGCTGGCCGACGGCGACCAGACTGAAGTCGGCGCGGTCAACGAGTTCTGGTTTTCGCCCCTGGCCGACGCTGCCGCCAAGCCGCCGCGCTGGAAGCAGGCGGTGGTCACGCTGCTGGTGATCCTGCCGCTGACCTTGCTGGTACCGATCATCTGGGGCCCGGTACTGAGGCTGCATCCGTTCCTGTCCAACTACATCGTCGCCACCTTCCTGGTCACCCTGACCATCGTTGTACTGGTGGTTTACCTGCTGATGCCGGCGGCCACCCGCCTGTTCGCGCCCTGGCTTGAAGCCTCTGTAAAGGAAACCCTATGAACGCCGATCTGATTCTGTTCAATGGCCAGTTCCACACCGTGGACCGTGAAAATCCCCGCGCTACGGCAGTCGCGATCCACCAGGGACGTTTTGTCGCGGTGGGCACCGACGGCGAAGCCATGGCCCTGCGCGGCAGTGGTACCCAGGTCATCGACCTCAAGGGTCGCACCGTCATCCCTGGCCTTAACGACTCGCACCTGCACCTGATCCGTGGCGGCTTGAACTACAACCTTGAACTGCGCTGGGAAGGCGTGCCGTCCCTGGCCGATGCCCTGCGCATGCTCAAGGACCAGGCCGACCGCACGCCCACGCCGCAGTGGGTGAGGGTGGTGGGGGGCTGGAACGAATTCCAGTTCGCTGAAAAGCGCATGCCCACCCTCGACGAACTCAACCAGGCCGCCCCCGACACGCCGGTGTTCGTGTTGCACCTGTATGACCGCGCCTTGCTCAACCGCGCGGCCCTGCGGGTGGCCGGCTACACCAAGGACACACCGAACCCGCCCGGCGGCGAGATCGTGCGCGACCACAACGGCAACCCCACCGGCATGCTGGTGGCGCGGCCCAACGCGATGATTCTCTACGCGACCCTGGCCAAGGGCCCGAAACTGCCCCTGGAATACCAGGTGAATTCCACCCGCCAGTTCATGCGTGAACTCAACCGCCTGGGGCTGACCAGTGCCATCGACGCCGGCGGCGGTTTCCAGAACTACCCTGACGACTACGCAGTGATCGAGCAGTTGGCCAAGGACCAGCAACTGACCGTGCGCATCGCCTACAACCTGTTCACCCAGAAGCCCAAGGAAGAACTCAGCGACTTCAAGAACTGGACCGGCAGCGTGACCCTGCACCAGGGCGACGACTACCTGCGCCACAACGGCGCCGGCGAGATGCTGGTGTTCTCGGCGGCCGACTTCGAAGACTTCCTCGAACCCCGCCCGGACCTGCCGCTGACCATGGAGCAGGAGCTGGAACCGGTGGTGCGCCACCTCGTAGAACAGCGCTGGCCGTTCCGCCTGCACGCCACCTACAACGAGTCGATCTCGCGGATGCTCGACGTGTTCGAGAAGGTCAACCGCGACATCCCGTTCAACGGCCTGCCGTGGTTCTTCGACCACGCCGAAACCATCACCCCGCATAACATCGAGCGGGTGCGGGCGCTGGGCGGCGGTATCGCGATCCAGGACCGCATGGCGTTCCAGGGTGAGTACTTTGTGGAGCGCTACGGCGCCAAGGCTGCCGAGGCCACGCCGCCGATCAAGCGCATGCTCGCCGAGGGCGTGCCGGTGGGCGCTGGCACCGACGCCACCCGGGTGTCGAGCTACAACCCCTGGACCTCGCTGTACTGGATGGTCAGCGGCCGCACCGTGGGCGGGCTGGAACTGCACGCCGAGGGTTTGTCCCGGCTGACCGCCCTGGAACTGTTCACCCACGGCAGCGCCTGGTTCTCTTCCGAGCAGGGCAAGAAAGGCCAGATCAAGGTCGGCCAATTGGCGGACGTGGCGGCCCTGTCGGCGGACTTCTTCAGCGTCGACGAGGAAGCCATCAAGTGGATCGAATCGGTGCTCACCGTGGTCGGCGGCAAGGTTGTCTACGGCGCCGGCGACTTTGAAGACTTCGCACCGCCTCGCGTGCCCGTGCTGCCGGACTGGTCGCCGGTGGCCAAAGTGCCGGGCCACTGGCGCCCGACTGCACCGCTGCAGGCCCAGGTGCACCAATGCAGCGGCCCCTGTGGCGTGCATTCCCATAGCCATGAACGGGCGCGTCTTTCGAACGTGCCGGTCAGCGACTTCCAGGGTTTCTGGGGCGCGTTTGGCTGCTCGTGTTTTGCCTTCTGAATCTAACCCCAAAGGAGTGTTCCCATGACTTACAAACGCCTGAACAAAGACGACGCCGTGGTCCTGCTGGTGGATCACCAGACCGGCCTGATCTCGCTGGTGCAGGACTTCTCGCCCAACGAGTTCAAGAACAACGTGCTGGCCCTGGCGGACCTGGCCAAGTTCTTCAAGCTGCCGACCATCCTCACCACCAGCTTCGAAAACGGCCCCAACGGCCCGATGGTGCCGGAGTTGAAAGAACTGTTCCCGGACGCGCCGTACATCCCGCGTCCTGGCCAGATCAACGCATGGGACAACGCGGACTTCGTTCAGGCGGTGAAAGCCACCGGGCGCAAGCAACTGATCATTGCCGGTGTGGTGACGGATGTCTGCGTCACCTTCCCGACGCTGTCCGCCCTGGCTGAAGGCTTTGAAGTGTTCGTGGTCACCGATGCGTCGGGCACCTTCAACGAAACCGTGCAACAGGCCGCCTGGGCGCGGATGACGGCTGCTGGTGCGCAGCTGGTGAACTGGTTCTCGGTGGCCTGCGAGCTGCAAGGGGACTGGCGCAACGACATGGAAGGCCTGGCCAACCTGCTGTCGCCGCGCATTCCCAACTATCGCAACCTGATGAACAGCTACTCGGCGCTGGCGGCCAAGTAAACCGCTCCAGAGGACACCAAAAATTCCATGTGGGAGCCGGGCTTGCCCGCGATAGCGGTGGATCAGTCAAAGCTGATGTCGACTGATCCACCGCTATCGCAGGCAAGCCAGCTCCCACATTGGATTTGTGGTGCCGGGACATACCGGCTATAAAACAGCCCAGCGTCCACCGAGAAGCGACAATGAACCCCTTCGAAGACATGCGCCTGTTTTGCCAGGTCATGGAATCCGGCAGCTTCACCGCCGCCGCCGAACACCTTGGCCTGTCCAAGCAATTTGTCAGCCGCCGCCTGATCCAGCTGGAAGAGCGCCTCGGCGTACGCCTGCTCAACCGCTCCACCCGCCGCCTGGACGTCACGCCTCTGGGCCAGAGTTACTACGAATCCGCCCTGCGCCTGCTCAGTGAAGTCGAGCAAGTGGAGCAGGGCATCACCGGGCAAAACACCGACCCCCGAGGCACCATCCGCCTGAGCGCACCGTTGTCGTTTGCCATGGCGCACCTGGGCAGCCTGTTGCCGTTGTTCCTGCAACGCCACCCCCACGTCACCGTGGAAGTCGACCTCAGCGACCGCCCGGTAGACCTGATCAGCGAAGGCTACGACCTGGTGCTGCGCATCGGCACCCTGGAAGACTCGACCCTGATCGCCCGGCGCATCGCCAGTGTGCAGCGCGTCTACTGCGCCAGCCCGGACTACCTGGCCCTCCACGGTACGCCCCAGACCCCCGATGATCTGGTCGACCACGAATGCCTGCCTTACGGCCATGGTCGCCAGGTGCAATGGCACTTCAAGGTCGATGGCAAACCCCACACCCGCAACGTCAGCGGACGCATGCGCGTCAACAACGGTGAGCTGCTGCGGGACGCGGCGATCGCCGGGTTGGGTATCACGTATCTGCCGAACTTTATCGTCGCCCAAGCCTTGCAGGACGGCCGGCTGGTGGCGCTGCTGGAAGACACTACGCCGGAGTCCCTGACCCTGTCAGCGGTGTACCCCCAGCACCGCCAGAGCTCGCGCCCGGTGCAGGCGTTGATCGAGTTTCTGCGTGAGCGCCTGGCCGGCGGTTGTTGAGTCAGAACGCGTACTGCACCCGGCTGTAGTAATACCCGCCGGTAAACCCGAACGGCGAATAGCTGCCCCAGTTATCGCCGAACGAAGAGTTCTTCACGCCGATATGATCCGGGTATTTGTCGAACAGGTTCTGCGCACCCACGGCCACTGTCAGCTGTTTGGTGATTGCATAGGCCACATCGAGGTCGGTGATCCATTTGGCCGAATACGTGCGGTCCAGGCTCGGGTCGCTGGAGCTGTTGACCTCGGTGTAGGTGCCGTAGCGGGTCAAGCGCAGGTTGACGTCGAAGTCGTGGATCGCCCAGTCGGCGGAGAAGATCATCTTGCTGCTGGGTGAGGTTTTGGTAATCAGCGCCCGGGACTGGCGGCCCATCAACTGGAAGTCGCCCAGGGCGGCGAGCTGCGCCGGGGTGTCGTTGACGCTGAGGATTTGCGTGTGGTTGTAGTTCAGCGCCGCGGTCCATTTCACCGAGCCGTAGCGGTCGAGGTTTTGCCGGTAGTTGCCCACCACGTCCACCCCGGAGGTGCGGGTGTTGGCGCCGTTGGTGAAGTACTGCGCGCCGGCGGTGGCCGGTACGCCGATGCCGTCCAGCAGCGCCGCAATGCCCGGGCCCTGGAAGCGCTCGCTGAGTACCAGGCGGTCCCGCAGGTTGATCACGTAGCCGTCCACCGTGAGGCTCAAGTCATCGCTTGGGGTAACGGCAAACCCGAGGCTGAAGTTGGTCGAGCGCTCCGGTTTCAATGACTTGGCACCCAAGGCCTGGGCGCCGGCGGAATCCACCGGCAGGATCACGTAGTTATACGATTGGTACACGCCATTGATGGTGTCGAACCCGGTGGAGCGCGCCGTGAAAATCTCGTTGGCCAGGGACGGCGCACGAAAACCGTTGCTCACGGTGCCGCGCAGGGCAAACACCGGGTTGAACGCATACCGCGTGCTGAGCTTGCCGCTGCGGGTGCCGCCGACGCCTTCGTTGTAATGCTCGTAGCGCCCGGCCACGCCGACGTACCACTGCTCGGTGGGGTAGAAGCCCAGGTCGACATAGCTGGCGACGCTGTTGCGGCTGACCTTCTGCGCGTCTTCGGGGCGGATGCCGTTGGTGACCTGGGCCCCCGGATCGGGACGCTGCCCGGCCCGTGGATGGCCCGCCGGGAACACGTAGCCGCCATCGATATAAGAGGCCTCGGAGCCGGCGCGGGTCTCGTAGCTTTCGCGCCGATGCTCCAGGCCGAACGCCACGTCCAGCGGCTTGGCCAGGCCGATCTCGTAGGTGTTTTTCAGGTCGAGGTTGGTGGTGAGCTGGTCGGCGATGTAGATCCCGGAGGTGAACCTGTTCGGCGTGCTTTCACCCAGGGACGGGTTCTGGTTGTCGTAGGTACGCTGCTTGGCATAGTTGCGCCCGTAGGTGCTGCTCAAGTCCCAGGCCCAGCCGCCGCCGAGGTCGTTACCCTTGGCACCGAAGGCGGATTGAAAGTCGGTCTCGTTGACCAGCCAGTACGGGCTGTAGCCATTGGGGTAGCCATTGGGCCCGGTGGTGATGGTGTTGCGGCCATTGGGCAGGCGGAAGTTCTGGCCGTCGTTGTTCTCCCGGGTGGCCAGGGTGGAGAACGAGTACAGCGTCAGGTCGTCGTTCAGGGGCAAGTCGAGGTTGTAGGCGACGTCAGCCAGTTGGCTGCGGGGCGAGCCGTAGCCTTTGTAGGTATGGTGGCTGGAAGTGGCTTCACGCGGGTCGGGTGAACCATCCGCCAGCGGATAGTAATGGGTGCTGTAGCCGTTGCTGCCGGCCTTGTTGTCGCGCTCCTGGTAGCGGGTATCGAGGGACACGTTGAGCACCCCGGCTTCGCCTACCTGGAAGCCATAGTTCAGGGCCTCCTGGCCGGTGCCGCGCTTGCCGTCGTAGTTCTGGCCCAGGGTGGTGTCGGAACTGCCGCCGGTGGTCTGCTTGAGGATGATATTGATCACCCCGGAAATCGCATCCGAACCGTACTGCGCCGCCGCACCGTCGCGCAGCACTTCCACATGGTCGATGGCGGCCACCGGGATCAGGTCGAGGTCGCTGGGAGCGGCGCCGCTGTTGATGCCGTTGATGTTCAGGGTGGCGCTGGTGTGGCGCCGTTTGCCGTTGACCAGCACCAGCACATGGGAGGCGGTCAAGCCGCGCAAGGTGGCCGAGCGCACCACGCCGCTGGCATCCCAGCCGGCGCGGTCGGGCAGGTTGAACGAGGGGATGAGCTTGCCCAGGGCTTCCAACAGGCTCGGCTTGCCCACGGCCCGCAGCTGTTCGCCGCTGATCACATCAATGGGCGTGGGGCTGGTGGTGACGGTACGTTGTTCGGCGCCACGGTTGCCGGTGACGACGACGGTGTCGAGGGTGGGAGAGCGGTCTTCGGCGGATTCGACGCCGAAGGACGCCAGGCCGCACGCCAGCGAGAGCGGCAGCAATAAGGGACGTCTATGCATGAGAGTGAAGCTCCTTGATCCCGGATCGATCCTTGGGTCAGCGTTTGCGCGCGGCAACCGCTTCGATTTCCACCAGCCCGCCGGGCAATGGCAGGGCGACGACTTGCACCGCGGTGCGTGCCGGTTTTTTCGGCTGCTCGGCACTGCCGAAGAACGGCGTGTAGCCTTCCTGCAAACCGGCAAAGTCGAGCTTGCCGCCCTTGGCGGGATCGCCCACCAGGAATATCCGCAACTGCACCACATCCCCCAGATCCAGGCCCTGGCTTTGCAGCACGCCCTTGAGCTTATTGAGGATCGACGTGGTCTGGATGGCCGTGTCGCCATAGGCTGCAAACGAGTCTTTCGGTGCCTTGGGGTCATGCAGGTCGGCCAGCAAGCCGCTGACAAACAGCAGTTCGGTCTGCGGTGGTACCGACACCGCCAGTGAGATCGGGAAGTTCGAGTTGGGCAGCGGCACGCGCTTGATCTCATCGGCGTGGGCGGCGAGGGTGGTGGCGGTCATCAGCAGTCCTGCAAAGAGAGTTTTCATCGATCATTCCTTGAGTGAGCAATTTCAGGCGGCGACGCCCGGTTGCTGGCGTTCGGCATGGCGGCCGATCAGCGAGACGATGCGCCGTGCCGAATCGGCGGCGCTGTTCTGCCAGATGCCGACACCGCCGTGGGCGAGGGCGTCGCTGGCCAGGTAAGTACGGCCCTGGGGCTCGTTGAGCAGGCGGTAGGCGCTTTCGCCGACTTCGTCGTTAACGATCCACGGGCCTTTGCTGTAGCTGACTTTCGACCAGTTGATCGCCACCGGCTTCTGCAGTTTTGCGCTGTGGCCGGGATGCAACAGTTCCACCGCCTGGCGTGAAGAGGCGAACTGTTCGGCCAGGGTTTTCTGGCTGAAGGCCTGGGCCGATTCGCTGGTGTTGTAGGCCGCCACCAGAATCCCCTGGGCGCTGTTGAGGCGGTCGCTGGGGTACCACAAGCCTTTGACTTCATGGTCGAGGTACGACAGGCCGCCATAGATGTTGAAGTCGGTTTCCCAGAAGCGCGGCGTCTGCCAGGCCACCTTGTTGGCCTGGTCGCTTTGCGCGGTCTGGATCGCCTGCTTGAACGGCGGCGTGAAGTTGCTCGGCAGCTTCGCCAGCAGTGGCAAGGGCACGGTGACGATGGCGTAGTCGGCGCTCAGGACCTGGGTCTTGCCGCTGATACGGTCGCGGTAGCTGATGCGGCTGCCTTGTTCGGACGTCTGGATATCACTGACTTCGGCGTTGAAGCGCACCGCGTCCTTGAGGTGTTCGTAAAAGGCATAGGGAATGCGGTCCATGCCGCCCACTGGCTGGAACATGGTGGATGAAAACTCCGGGATTTCATCGAACACCAAGGCGCCCCAAAGCTTGGGGTTAAGCAGGGTTTGCAGCTCCAGTGGCGCGCGTGTCACGCCAGTCTGGTCGCCAGCGCCAGGCACGCGGGTGTAGCCGGAACGCACCGAACCCTTGTATTGCAGGTCGCCGTTGAGGTCGCCGTACACTTTGAGGAAACTCAGCAACGCTTTGCGGTCATCCACGCTCAGGTCCTGGTCCAACGCCTTGCGGCTGACTGTGCGGGCCAGGAGTTCCGAGAGCTGGCCACGGGTGTCATTGACCGCCTGGCGCAACTGGAACGCCGGCTGTTGCGTATCCGGCCGGGCCAGGGCGTTGCGGCTGCTGTTGACCAGTACTTGCAACTCCACGCCCAGCTCGCGGCAGTAGCCGAGAATCGTCTGGTGGTGGCTGGGAATACGCGCAGGGCCGGCGTTGAAAAACTGCCCGTCATCAAAGTCGACGGTCTGGCTGATGCCGTCGTCGAAGTCGACCCTGGTGCCTCGGCGCAGGGTCCAGTTGCGTCCACCCACCCGGTCGCGGGCTTCCAGGATCGTCACGTTGAACCCGGCCTTGCGCAGCT
Organism: Pseudomonas sp. Xaverov 83; assembly: GCF_019352905.1. Classification (NCBI taxonomy): domain Bacteria; kingdom Pseudomonadati; phylum Pseudomonadota; class Gammaproteobacteria; order Pseudomonadales; family Pseudomonadaceae; genus Pseudomonas; species Pseudomonas sp. Xaverov 83. Next base: position 298,285 of record NZ_JAAAFU010000049.1, read on the forward strand.
CATAGGCGCTGACCAGCCCGGAGATCCCCGCGCCGACCACCACCACGTTCTTGCCTTTGCCGGTGCTGCCCAATTGCAGCGGGGTAAAGCTCGATGCCACCGCCTGAGGCGTCAGCCCCAGCGCGCCCAATGCGCTGACAGCGGCGGAATAACCGCCCACGGCGGCAATACGGGAAATCAGTTCCCTGCGGGTAAAAGCCATGATTCGCTCCTTGAGATAGCGGTTTGTCAGAGGTCGTAGCGCACGGTCAGCAACAGGGTTCGCGGGTCGTTGACCGAGTAGTAGCGGGCGCCGCTGGAAGGCACGTAGCCCACCGACTGCGGGTAGGCGCGGTCCAGCAGGTTTTTCACCGCGAGGGTGGTGGTCCAGTGGCCGTCGCCGCTGATGTAGCGGGTGTTGGCGTTCCAGAAGGTCTGTTGCGGGATTTCCTGGATGTCGTCATTCAGCGCGTTGGCATAGGACTTGGTCTGGAACTGCGCATCGGTGCCTGCCAGCCAGGTGCCGGGCAGCCCGGCGGGGATGGTGTAGTTGAGGCCCAGGCTAGCGTTCCAGCGTGGCGAGAACACCAACTGCTTGCCGTTGGCATCCACCCCCGCGCCGCTGGCGTTCTGGAAGTCGTCGTACTTGCTTTGCAGGTAGCCGACGTTGGCGGTCAGTTGCAGGTCGCGGCTCAGGGCCGTGAGGGTTTCCAGTTCCACGCCGTAGGTGTGGGCGCGGCCGACGTTGGTGCGCAGGCTGACCCCCAGCGCCGGGTCATAGGCGTTGGTTTGCAGGTCTTTGTAGTCGTTGTAGAACACCGCGACGTTGGCCCGCAGGCGTTGGTCGAAGAAGTCGCCTTTGACCCCGGTTTCCCAGGTGGTCACATCCTCTGGGGAGAACGCCTGTTCGGCGGCGGCCTGGGTCGGTGCGCGGTTGTCGTAGCCGCCGGCCTTGAAACCTTTGGCGACATAGGCGTACTGGTTCAAGTGTGGGGTCCAGGCGTATTCGAAGCCGATTTTCGGGCTGGTGGACTGCCAGGATTTGCTCGACTCGGCGGTGAAGTTGGTGCCGGTGATCTGCCGGTCGGTGTTGATCGCGTAGTTGGTGAAGTCGAAATTCTTGTGTTCGCGGGTAAAGCGCAGGCCAGCGATCAGCGACAGTTGCGGCGTCAGCTTGTAGGTGCCCTGGCCGTACAGCGCGTAGCTTTCGGTGTTGGTGGTGCTGTATTGGCCCTGGCCGATCACCCGGTTGCGGGCGACGGAATAGGTGAGGTTGTCGCGGTCGGCGTCGAACTTCTCGCGGTACAGGTACACGCCGGTGCTGAAGCTGAAATCGTCGTAGTCACCGTTGAGCTGAAATTCCTGGGTGGCGTAGTTCTGCTTGTACAGGATCAGGTTGTTCTGGATCAGCGCGGCTTGCCCTGAGTTGTCGTAGTCCACCGGTTGGTGGAACGCCGAGTAGGCCGTCACCGATTTGAAATTCAGGTGATCGTCGATTGCATAGATCGCCCGCAGCACCGAGCTGCCCTGGTCCAGGCGGTTTTTCGGGTCGAGGCTGCTGTAGCTCTTGAACTTGTCGAAATGCCCGTTGGCGTCGAAGGGCGTATAGCTGGTGGTGTCGCCCCGGTCGAAGGTACCGGCCAGGGTCAATTGCACATCCCAGGGCGAATCCACCGGCTTGTAGCGCAGCTTGCCGCGATAGGACTGGATGTCGACGTTGTTCACGTCCTTGCCCCGGGTGGGATCGGACACCGTGCCGTCGCGGCTCAGGCGGATAGCGGAGAAACTGCCGAACAGCGCGTTGTCTACCAACGGGCCGCTGATCAGCAGGCGTGCGTTCTGGGCGTCGTAGTTGCCGGCGCCCAGCTCTACAAAACCGCGGGTTTCCTGGGTCGGGTCGCGGGTGATCACCCGGATCGCACCGGCGCTGCTGTTGCGCCCGTACAGCGTGCCCTGGGGGCCACGCAGCACCTCGACGCGCTCCACATCGTTGAAGTCGAGCATCGAGGAAATCGCACGGGGGATGTACAGGTCATCAGCGTAAACGGCGACGGCGGCTTCCTGAATCGGGTCGGTTTCACCGATGCCGCGGATGCCGTAGGTCTGGGCGCTGTAGGAGATCGACTGGCGGCTGAGTGTCAGGTTCGGTACCTGGCCCGCGAGGTCGCGCACGCTGTTGATTTGCTTGTCCTCCAGGGCCTTTTCATCGAACGCGGAAATCGCCAGCGGGGTTTTTTGCAGGTCTTCGCTGCGGTGCTCGGCGGTGACGTTGACCACCGGCAGGGCGGTGTCGTCGGCATGGGCGGCGAGGCCGAACAGGGCGAGGGAAATGGCCAGTGTCAGGCGATTGGGTACGGCGGTAGGACTCATGATGGACCCCTGAGGTGGTTGACGGTTTAGGCAAAGTCGGGCCTCCACCTGGTCAGGGGTCGGTATTGGATGTAACAGTATTTGTATAAATGCTGGGCGTAAAAGTCCGATTAGTTATAAGTTAATTATAAAAAATGGGTATGTAGTGGTTTGTTTGTGATGCGTAAGGCTGATGATATTTTTCAGCTGATGAAAAACAAATGTGGGAGCGGGCTTGCCCGCGATAGCGGTAGGTCAGTCACATTGATATCGACTGATCCATTGCTATCGCAGGCAAGCCCGCTCCCACATTTTGATTTCTGTTCGGCTTAGTAACCGCGTTGGGTGTTGGCGAGGTTCTCCAGCGGCAGATCACTCAGATACCTTTCCAGGTTGCCCAGAAAACTGTCCGCAATATCATGTCGGCTATTGGTCGAAATCGCCGACGTATGCGGCGATACCCTGACCCTCGGATGGCCATACAGCGCATGCCCATCCGGCAACGGTTCCGGCTCAGTCACGTCCAGCGAAGCCAGCCCAAGACGGCCGCTGTCCAACGCCTCCAGCAGCGCCTCATGATCCACCAATCCTCCCCGGGCAATATTGATCAGGTGCAACCCTGGCTTGGCATTCTCCAGCGCCTCCCGATCCACTATATGTCGCGTGGCCTCGGTCAGTGGCGCGGCCAGCACCAGGTGGTCGGAGCGAGCAAACAGATCATGGATATCCAGCGCCGCCTCCACACCCTCCACGTCAAACGGCGTGTCACTTTGGCGTAATGCCACGATCTTGATCCCCAATCCATGAGCTTTTTGCGCCAGGCTACGGCCAATCGCACCAAACCCCAGAATCCCCAGGGTGGTGCCCTTGAGCGGGCGCAACGCAGTGAACTGCCACTGCGAATCCTGCACCCAGATGTCCGGCAAGTGCTTGGCTGCCGCGAAGATCGCTGCCAGGGCGAACTCCGCGATGTTCTCGGCGGCGCTGCCCCGCGAGGTGCTCACCGGCGGCCCGTTGAACAGCCACTTGGGGTAGAAGTCGATACCTGACGACACCACCTGAATCCACTGCACACCATACGGCCAACCCGGTGGTGGTGTGTCCGGGGCGGTGTAGCCACGCACGTTGATCGGTCGGGCCAGCAGGATATTGGCCTGGGGCGGCAAGTCGCTGGGCACGCCGGCGGGTACACCGATGACCTCGGCGCCAGGGTGCGTCAGGGCCAGGCGCTGGCGGATCACTTCATTGAAATCTTCGTCCAGCTGGCTGGCGATAATCACCTGGCTCATGTGCGTTCCTTCTGACGTTGCGCGAAGACGGCTTTGCCGACGCCCTGCAGCACGGCGTCGTTCTGCGGTGTATGCACGCGGCTGCACAGCACGTCGCGGTAATGCCGTTGCAGCGGGCTGTGGCGCGACAGGCCGGGATTGCCGGAAGCCTCGATGGCCAACTCGACGGCGCGTATCGCGTTGCCGGTCACCAGGTATTTGATCTGCGCGGCATTGGCCGCCGGGGTGTGCCCGTCGGCGGCGGCATCCAGCAGGCTGCGATTGGCAAACAGCAGGGTGTCGATATGCCCGACGGTCTCCTGAAAGCGCGGCAAGGTCGACAGCGCTGCGCCGAGGTTGGAGGGCTTGCGCTGTTCCAGCCAGTCCACCAGCCAGTCGCGCGCCGCCTGGGCCACGGCGTCGTACACGGATGAGAGCAGCACCGACATCCACAGGAAACCATCGCCGTCCAGTTCGGCCTGCGGCGCGCTCCAGGGGCTGACGCTGACCGCGTGGTCCAGCGGCACCAGCACGTTATCGAACACCACTTCATGGCTGCAGGTGGCGCGCATGCCCAGGTGGTCCCAAGTGTCGATAATGCTGATGCCGGGGCTGTCCTTGGGCACCAGCCAGGCACCCACCAGCGGGTCTTCATCGCTGCTGCGGGCCCAGACGCTGAACCACGCCAGGCCGTGGCTGCCGGTAGAGTAGATTTTGCGCCCGCTGATGCGCCAACCGGCGGAGGTACGCCGGGCGATGGTCGCTGGCAGCCCGCCACGGGCCGGGGTGCCGAGGTCGGGTTCGACGCGCAGGGCATTGATCAGCGCCCCATTGCGCACTGCGTCTTCGGCGACCTGGGTGCGCAGCGCGGGCGGCCAGGTTTTGCTGTCTTGCAGGCGCGTGTGTTGCAGGTACTGCATCACCAGGATCAACGCGGTGGACGGCTCGCCCTTGGCGATGGCACTGATGGCCTTGCGTGCCTGGGCGAGGTTGGCACCGCCACCGCCGAGGGCCTTGGGCACGGTCAGGGCGACGAGGCCGTGTTCGTGCAGCAGCTTGAAGTTGTCGTGGGGGAAGGTGCCGCTTTCATCAACGATGTGTGCAGTGGCGGCGAGCTGGGCGCTGAGGCGTTCCAGCAAGGCTTCGAAATTGGCCACTTCCACGGAGCGCAGTGACGGTTGAGAAGAAAAGCTCATGGTCGGTTCACTCTGGATGGGTGTACACCGATCAATGTGGGAGCTGGCTTGCCTGCGATAGCGGAGTGTCAGCCGCTGAAAATGCAATCTGATACACCGCTATCGCAGGCAAGCCAGCTCCCACACTGGATCGTGTTCGTCTTCTAAATGGGCAGCAACTTGAACTGCCGGTCCCACAACGGGCTGACATCCAGCCGCTCGCTCAACACCCCGGCATTGAAGAACAGGTCGGCGACTTCCTGCTGCGAAGCGATGGCCTGGTCGTTCACCTCGATCACGCTGTAAGGCTGACTGCGGTTGTTGTACACATCGAGGAACACCGCCTTATCCACCCCCAGCAACTTCGCCGATTTCTCGGCCCACGGCTCGGGGTTGTTGTTCATCCATTCCAGGGTGCGGGCCTGGCGCTGCAGGTAATCCTGGATCGCCTGTTTGCGCAGCGGGTCTTCCAGGGCTGCGGGGCGGGCGCCGATCAGGTAGTTGCCGGAGAGGTAGCCAAGGGCGGTTTTCAAGACCCGGGCACCGCTGCGGAATTTCGCCAGTTGGATAAACACCCCGTAGATCACCCAGGCGTCCAGCTGGCCGCTCTGGAACGCGCTGAAACCATCCTGCGGCGTCAGCGCCACGGGGGTGATGTCGTTGAAGGTCAGCCCTTGCTCCTTCAAGGCCTTGATCAGAAAGTAGTGGGAGGTGGTGGAGCGTACGTAGCCCACACGCTTGCCTTTGAGCTGAGCGATGGATTCAATTTTCGACTCCCTGGGAATCAGGATCACCTGGTTATTCACGTCGCCTTGCAGCACCGCGATCAACTTCGGCTCGCGGTGGCTCTGGATTGAAAAGATCGGCGGGATCTCACTCATGCCGCCAATGTCCAGGCTGCCCGAGGCCAGCGCTTCGACGATCAGATTGCCGCCGGCAAACTCGGCGTAGTCGACCTTGTAGGGTGTGTTGGAGGTGCCGGCGTCGTCGGTGAAGTACGAGTCCTGGCCACGGTAGGTGGCGACAGCCAGGGTCAGGTCCGAGAGCTTCGCAGGTGCAGCGAAAGCCCGTGGCACCAGCGAGGCGAGGCCCAGCGCGCCAAAGGCAATCGAACTGGCGCCCAGGAAGCCGCGACGATTGAACTGTCCGTGTTTGATCGTGTTCGTCATGGTCGTGCCCTGGTCAGATGGCGATCTGTGTGGGTTGGGTTTCAAGGGCGGCGCTGTAGCGGTTGGCCGGCACGTCCAGGCCAAGGTTTTCCCGCAGGGTGACGCCGCTGTATTCACGGCGGAACAGACCGCGTTGTTGCAGCACCGGCACCACCTGTTCGGTGAAGTACTGCAGGCCATCGGGCAGCAGTGAATTAATGATGAAACCATCGGCGGCACCCGCTTCGAACCAGGTCTGGATCGCGTCGGCGACCTGCTCCGGGGTGCCGACGAAATCGCGCTTGGGCCGGGAGAAACGCAGGGCCACTTCCCGTAGGGTCAGGCCTTCATCCCGAGCCAATTGCTTGATGCGGTCGGAGCCGCCTTTCTGGCTGTTGGAGCCCAGGTCGCCGAGTTCCGGGAAGGGTTCGTCCAGCGGGTACTTGCTGAAATCGTGGTCGTTGAACGGGCGGCCCAGGGCGACGATTGCGTCCTCGACGGTCACCAGCTCCACGGCTTGCTGATAGCGGCGTTCCACCTCAGCTTCGTCGCGGCCAACAATTGGCCGGATGCCCGGCAGGATCGACAGTTGATCGGCATCGCGACCGAAACTGCGGGCGCGCTTCTTCAAGTCCTGGGCGTAGGCTTTGGCTTCGTCGAAGGTCTCGGCGTGGACAAAAATTGCGTCGCTGTACTCGGCGGCAAAATTGCGCCCGTCCTCGGAAGTGCCCGCCTGGAAAATCACCGGCTGGCCCTGGCGTGACCGGGCGATATTCAGCGGGCCCTTGACCGAGAAAAACTCGCCCTTGTGCCCCAATGCATGCAGCTTGCCGGGGGTGAAGAACTCGCCGCTTTGCTTGTTGTAGGCGAAGGCATCGTCTTCCCAGGAATCCCATAGGCCCTTGACCACATTCACGTGTTCCTTGGCGATGCGGTAGCGCACGGCGTGGGGCGGGTGTTCGGCCTTGCCGAAGTTGTCGGCGGTGCCGCTGAGCCACGAGGTCACCACGTTCCAGCCGGCGCGGCCGCCGCTGATGTGGTCCAGGGAGGCGAACTGGCGTGCTACCTGGAACGGTTCGGTGTAGCTCACGGTGACGGTCGCCACCAGGCCGATATTCGAGGTCAAGGCGGCGAGGGCCGAAAGGATGGTCAGGGGCTCAAAACGGTTGAGGTAATGGGGGCTGGATTTCTCATGGATATGCAGGCTGTCAGCGATGAACACGAAGTCGAATTTCGCACCTTCGGCCAGTTGCGTTTGATGCTTGTAGAACCCGAAGTTGACGCTGGCATTGGGTTGCGCCTGCGGGTGGCGCCATTCGCCCCAGCCGTGACCGACGCCGTGCACCATGGCACCGAGTTTCAGTTGGCGTTTGCTCATGTTCTTTCTCCTTTTAGCGGGAAGCCTGGGTAAGCGGGGCACGCTTGGCGTTGAAGCTTTTGTCGAAGCCTTGGGAGACGTCGATGTGTTTGGTCAGCAGGCCTTCGTCCTGATAGATGTCGGCGGTGGTTTGCAGGCCGCTGATCACCGAGTCGTCAATCGCCACCGGTTGCATATGGGTGGCGTTGGCCACGGCTACATGCACCTCCAGCGGCAAGCCGGTGATTTTGGCCATGGCGGCGGCGAACGCCTGCGGGTGATCGTTGCTCCAGCGGTAGGCGCGGTCGACCCGCGCCACGAAGTCGTCCAGCTGCACGCGCTTGTCGGCAATCGCCTTGCTGGTGGCGGCGAGGTACAGGTGGTTGCTCAGCAGGTTGTTGCCGCTGGCAAGGACCCTGGCCTGGCTCTGGCTGGTGACCACGGTGGTGTAAGGGTCCCAGGTCGACCAGGCATCGGCGGTGCCGTTATCCAGCACCAGGCGTGACTCGCTGGGCAGCAGGAAGATGAACTGCACGTCGTGGGTGGAAAGGCCGGCGCTACGCAGTGCCTTGATCGCCAGGAAATGCCCGATGGAGCCGCGTGTGGTGACGATGCGCTTGCCCTTGAGGTCGGCAAGATCGTGGATGGGCGAATCCTTGGGCACAATGAGCGCGGTGGTGTTGCGGCCTTCGGCGTGGATGATGCTCACCACTTTCAGGGGCGCACCGGCACCAAGGGCGAACACGTAGGGTGCGTCCCCCAGGGCGCCGATGTCCACGGCGCCAGCGTTGAGGGCTTCGCCCAACGGCGCGGCGGCGGGGAACTCGGACCACTGGATTTCGTAGGGCACATCCCGGGTTTCGCCGGCGACTTCCAGCAGCGCCTTGATGGTGGATTTCTGGTTGGCCACCCGCAGGGGTTGCAGGTCGGCGGCCTGGCAGGTCGCGCCCAAGGTGAGGGCGGCCAGTAAAAGGGCAAGGGTCAAGCGCATCGGGCGGGCTCCAGGCTAGGTCTTGCGTTCAGTCGCCTCCGCCTGGAGAAGGGGTCGGCCGGTAGTGGAAAGAGGAGCGAGCGGGCTCGCTCCCGATGGTATTCAGATCACATAAAACCCATGGGTGCCGTCGCGGGCCAACTGGTCCACCAGGCCGAACTCCCAGTCCAGGTAGGCCTGCATGGCTTCCCTCGGGTTGTCGGTGCCTTCGTACGGGCGGCGGTAGCGGTCGATGCGCGGTGAAGCGAGGCGGGTTTCGCCTTCTTCCAGGGGCAGTTGCGCGGCGATCCAGCTGGCGGTGCCTTCCTGCAGCAGGAACACGGGCTTGCCGGTCAGCGCTTCGACTTGCGCTACCGCGAGGCGCGCCAGTTGGCTGCTGCCGCAGGTCAACACGTAGCGTTCGGCCGCAGGTACTTTGCGCAAGGCCTCTGGCAGTTGCCCGCGTAACGCCCACCACGCACCGGGGATATGGCGCTTGACGTAGTTGGCGCTGGCGGTGAAATCCAGTACCGCGGTGTCGCCATGGGCCTGCCATTCGGCGAGGGTGTGCGGGCTGATCAGTTCGGCCTGTTGCGGTGGAGGGACGGGGGCGACCCAGGCGCCCGGTTCGCTGAAGTGCGCAGGTTGCAGGTCGTCCAGCACATGCACTTCCCAACCCAATTGAGCGAGCCAGGACGCAGACATATTGGCCCGCACGCCGTCGTCATCCACCAGTACCAGCCGGGCGCCGCGTACGCTGGCGACATGGTCGGTTTCCTGCACCAGTTGGCCGCCCGGTGTGGAGCGCGAGCCGGGCAGATGGCCGGTGGCGAATTCTTCCGGGGTGCGTACGTCGAACAGGTAAGTGGTGCGTGCCGCTTCCTGCTGCCAGCGTTGCAGGTCGGCGAGGGTGGCGCGGCCTACGTGGGCCCTGTCGGCGACTTGGCGGGCGTCCTTGGCGGCGATCTGGCGGTGTTCTTCCGAGGTGGGCGCAAAGCGTCGAGCCTGACCGTGTTGCAACTTCTGCCCGGCGAGGGTCCAGCCGATGGTGCCGTTGCGCAAGGCAGACACCGGGTTGGCGATGCCCGCATTGATCAGCGACTGGGTGCCGATGATGCTGCGGGTACGCCCGGCGCAATTGACGATGATGCGGGTGGCCGGGTCGGGCGCCAGCTCACGGGCGCGCAGCACCAGTTCGGCGCCGGGCACGCTGATGCCGGTGGGAATGCTCATGGTCTGGTATTCATCAAAGCGCCTGGCGTCGAGCACCACCACGTCGGCGTTGCTGTCGAGCAAGGCTTGTACTTCTTCAGCGGCCAGCGACGGCGTGTGGCGCTGGCTTTCCACCAGTTCGCCAAAGGCTTTACTCGGTACGTTGACGTCGATGAACAGCTCGCCACCGGCGTTGCGCCAACCGTCCAGGCCGCCTTCCAGCAGGCTGACCTGGGTATAGCCGAGGGCTTGCAAGCGCTGGGCGGCGATCTGTGCCAGACCTTCACCGTTGTCGTACACCGTCACCTGGGTATCCCGGCGTGGGATGCGTGAATACACCTCCAGTTCCAGCTTCGACAGCGGGATATTCGCGGCGAACAGCGGGTGGGATTCGGCGAAAGGCGCTTCCTCGCGCACATCCACAAGGGCGACTTCTTCACGGTCCAGCAGGGCCTGGCGAATCTGGGCGAAGCTGCGGTTCGATGCAGTCATAGGGCAGGGCTCTCTTTGGACAGGGCGTCTTTGGACAAATCCCAGATGTTCGGGAGAAAGGCGTTGGAATAACCGGAGATAAACAGTTTCTCGCTGCCGTCCGGCTGGTACACGGCGCGGCGCACGGCACCGATATTGGCGCCGTAGACATGAATGCTGATGGACACCTGGTCGCTGAAGGCATTGCTGACCTGATGGATATCACCGATCTTCGGCGACACGGCTTCCACCTGGCCGGGTTCGAGCTGGATGCGCTTGCCGTCGGCGACCAGTACGCCCTCGGCGTTGCGCTCAAAGCCCTGGGAATACTCGGAGCCGCGCAGCATGCCGATCAGCCCCCACACGCGATGGTCATGGATTGGCGTGGTTTGCCCCGGCCCCCACACAAAGCTGACGATGCTGAAGCGCTGGCGCGAATCGGCGTGCAGCAGGAACTGTTGATAGCGCTCGGGGTTGGGTTGGGCAAATTCGTCCGGCAGCCAGTCATCGTGGCTCACCAGTTGCGCCAGCAGCTTGCCGCCGCGATGCAGCAGGTCGCCTTCGCGAGGGTTGCCGTCGATCAATTCCGCCAGGGCGCCAATGAATGCTCTGAGTCTCTCCGGGTGTCGGGCCTGGGTCATGACAATTCCATCGTGGGTGGTTCGTGGTGATGGGTTTATCTAAGCATAATGTTTATAGTTAATATGCTATTTTTTAATGATTAGGTTATAGCGGAAAGTAATTTAGAACCGGTTTGAATAGCGTTAGACGTTATCGATCGAGCGGCAGGCTATCCAGCCACCGTTTATGGAACTATGCTTTTCACACATCTTAATGACTGTTCTCTATGTGCGGCCCAAATGAAAATTGACGATATCGATGCCTTTGTCGAAGTGATTCGTTGCCAGTCCATCAGCCATGCCGCCGAGTCGCTGCAACTGACCCAGCCGGCCATTACCCGTCGCGTGCAGAACTTCGAGCAGGCGCTGGGGGTGGAGTTGTTCGACCGCAACACCAAGCCGCTCAAGCCTACTTTGATCGGTACGCGGGTATATGAACAGTGCCGTTCGATCCTCCGGGAAATGGACGCCCTGCGCGAACTGGTGGCCACCGACGCACCGCCCACCGGCCTGCTGCGCCTGGGCGTGCCGCAAACCATCGGCGACGTGGTGCTGCTGGATGCCCTCAAGCACCTGCGCAGTGAATTCCCCGACCTGCGCGCCCAAGTGGCCACCGGTTGGGGCAGCCAACTGGTGGGCAAGATCGAGCGCGGCGAACTGGACGCGGCGGCGGCACTGTTTCCGGCTGGCAAGATCTTCCCGGACAACATCGTCGGCGAGTCCATCGGCAAGATGGAACTGGTGGTGGTCTGCGCCAAGGCCCAACTGCCCAAGAAGCCCTGCAAGCTGGCGGACGTGTACCAGAACGGCTGGATCCTCAACCCGGATGGCTGTGGCTTCCGCGCCGGGCTGCAACGCACCTTGTCGGACCAGGGCCTGGCGCTACGGGTCAACCTGGAGACCTTTGGCACGGAGCTGCAACTGGGCCTGGTGGCTGACGGCCTGGGCCTTGGCCTGGTGCCACGCCCGCTGCTGGAACGCAGTGCCCATCGCGATCAACTGGCGGCCATGCCGCTGAAGGACTTCAAGCCGGTGATGGACCTGTGGCTGATCTACCCGCATTTCCTTGGCAATCTGCAAGGGCCGGTGGATGCGTTTGGCAAGCTGGTGGCGGCGTCGCTGCACAAGGTTCGCAATGCAGCGTGATATGAAAAAAAATAATAATTAGCTTAGATTAAAATGTGCTTTTTATTATTTTTGGTCATCCCCTAGGCTTGCCTGGAAGTCCTTAAGGCCATCCAGGAAGTTTTGCCATGAGCAGCGTCACCTCGATCTCCAGTGTCTCGAACAACGTCCGCCAGCGGGTCACCCCGGAAGAGTGGGAGGTGCGCGTCAAGCTGGCGGCGGCCTATCGGTTGGCCGCCTTGTACAAGTGGACCGACCACATCTACACCCACTTCTCCGCCCGTGTGCCGGGGCCTGAGGAGCATTTTCTGATCAATGCCTATGGGCTGTTGTTCGATGAGATCAGCGCTTCGAATCTGGTCAAGGTGGATATTGACGGTACGATCGTCGATGACCCTACCGGTCTGGGTATCAACTATGCGGGCTATGTGATTCACAGTGCTATCCATGGGGCTCGCCACGATTTGCAGGCGGTGCTGCACACGCATACACGCGATGGTATTGCGGTGTCGGCGCAGAAGGATGGGTTGTTGCCGATCTCCCAGCATTCCATCGGGTTTTCCGGGCGCGTGGCGTACCACGGGTATGAAGGTGTGGCCCTTGACCTGGATGAGCGTGAGCGGTTGGTGGCGGACCTGGGGGACAAGAGTGTGATGATCTTGCGTAATCATGGGTTGCTGACGGCGGGGGTGAGTGTGGAGCATGCGTTCCAGCAGCTGCAGGGGCTGGAGCGGGCGTGCAATATTCAGATCGCGGCGCAGGCGGGGGGGAATGCTGAGTTGATCTTTCCGCCGGCGGAGGTGGTGGCCAAGGTGGAGAAGCAGGCGGAGGTGTTCAAGAGCGGGGATGGGCCGGGGGTGGCGCGGCATTGGAATGCGTTGATTCGGCAGTTGGAGCGTACGGATACTGATTACAAACTTTGAAGTTGGTCTGCAATCAGGGCAGGGGAGTACATATCCATTCCTTCGGTTACGGCTTCTATTGGTTCCGCCCTTACGGCGGCTCACTTTTGAAAAGCGCAAAAGTAAGCAAAACGCTCTTGCCCCACCACTCGGCACCTCGCTTAGG
>NZ_JAAAFU010000050.1:0-407 GCF_019352905.1 Pseudomonas sp. Xaverov 83
AGTATGGCCCGGGGGATCCGCTCGCACTTAGCCTGTTAAGGGGTTCGCGCTCGTCTAGTCTGTGCTGTTGCCTGGATAGTAAATTATCATGGTACAAACTTTTAAGAGCCAGTTAAATGGAGATGGATTTAAAAAGAGTTATTGTAAAGTCTCCCCAGGTGTGTCATTAAATATCCCAACAGATTGCCCTGGCCTGACCCCCTAAATGCAATTTTGGGATTCCCTTTTAGTTGCTTTCATTAAAATGTACCAGCGCAGTAAAAAAAGCACAAAGTATATTGTTTATGTAACTCACTATCTCATTTGCACTGGTTACATGGCAGCTTCAGACTGACTAAAACTACACTTTTCCCACCATGGTTCAAAGATCAACAGAACTGGGCCAACAAAAGCAATTTTTTCATGTG
>NZ_JAAAFU010000050.1:417-599 GCF_019352905.1 Pseudomonas sp. Xaverov 83
CACAGCAGTTTTTCCCTCCACACCTCCCAGAGATACTTTCAGGGTGGCTAAACTTGGCTAAAGGCTTCCGGACCAACCCTTGTTTCTTTATGGTGCTTGTGTCCTGACAACCGCGTAAGGCATGGAAATTCAGCTATTTATCCGATCGTTTATATGGGCGTGCGGCCGCGATATCCTGCAGA
>NZ_JAAAFU010000051.1:0-29982 GCF_019352905.1 Pseudomonas sp. Xaverov 83
AGGACGCCGGGTTAGCCGCGCTGGGCCAAGGATGGCCCATCGCGGCGGCCCACGGTCCAAAGCCGGAGTGGGCACACCGAGCCTAAGCGAGGTGCCGAGTGGTGGGGCATGAGCGTTTTGCTTACTTTTGCGCTCTTCAAAAGTGAGCCGCTGTAAGAGCGGAACCATAAGTGGCCATCACCCAAATAACGGATATACACCCAAACCCCAGCCACAAAAAAAGGCACGACCCTCACAGGTCGCACCTTCTTCACAAGCCAAAGATCTGTCAGCTACCCAAAGCCTTGGAAGCCAACCAGAACAACCCGGCCGAAAGGCCCACAGTCGCCGGCAAGGTCAACACCCAAGCCATCAAAATGGTCTTAACGGTGCCGCCTTGCAGCCCACTCTTGTTAGCCACCATGGTCCCGGCCACACCCGAAGACAACACATGGGTCGTGGAAACCGGCAGGCTAAAGATGTTAGCCAAACCAATCATGCTGGCCGTGGTGATCTGCGCCGACATGCCCTGGGCATACGTCATCCCTTGCTTGCCGATCTTCTCACCAATTGTCAACACCACACGCTTCCAGCCCACCATGGTGCCCAGGCCCAAGGCCAGCGCTACCGCCAGGATCACCCAGAACGGTGCATATTCGGTAGTAGCCGTCAGATCCTTGCGCAACTTGTCCAGGTCCGACTTCTCACGCGCTTCCAGGCCAGGCAACTTGCCCACCTTCTTCGCGGTGTCATCCAGGCACAACAGATAACGACGCACTTCAATGCGGTGCTCGGCAGTCAGCGAATGGTAGTCAGAGACACCCTTCAATGTATCCAGCAGGGCGTTGATGGTCGGTTCAGTCTGCTGCGGATTGCACTGGAACTTGCCCGGCAAATCGTCTTTCACACTCTTGCCCAGAGCGAGGAACTCACCGAGGGTTTCGTGATTACGCTGGTAGAACTGATTCAAGTGCAGCGTCGCGTCGCGGGTACGCTCGATCTGGTAAGTGGTGCTGCCCAAGTCCAGTACGAACTGCGCCGGGACGATACCAATCAACACCAGCATGATCAGGCCGATACCTTTCTGACCATCGTTGGAGCCGTGCACGAAGCTCACGGCCATTGCCGAAATCACCAGTACCAGGCGGTTCCAGAACGGCGGGTGCTTCTTGTCGTCGAGCTTGCGGCGCTGGTCCGGTGTCTTGTGCATCTTTGACAGCGGGCGCCACCACTTCAGGCCGAGCAGCACCAGGGCTGCCACCACGAAACCGGCCATCGGCGAGAACACCAGCGAGGCACCGATATCGATCGCTTTCTGCCAGTTCACGCCGTCAGCCAGGGGAATGTCGTTGATCAGGGCGTTGGCCAGGCCGACACCGAGGATCGAGCCGATCAGGGTGTGGGAACTGGACGCCGGGATCCCGAAATACCAGGTGCCGAGGTTCCAGGTGATCGCCGCGGCCAATAATGAGAAGACCATGGCCAGACCGTGGCCGGTGTTCACATTGATCAGCAACTCCACCGGCAGCAAGTGCACGATGGCATATGCAACACCGACACCGCCGAGCAACACGCCGAGGAAGTTGAACACCCCGGAGAAGAACACGGCCAGATGCGGAGGCATGGCTTTGGTATAGATGACTGTGGCAACCGCGTTAGCGGTGTCATGAAAGCCATTGATGAACTCGAAGGCGAGGACAAAGGCCAGGGCGAGCAACAGGCTCACTAGAACCCAAGCATCCAGTCCGCTGAATAAATCGATCATGAAGGTTTTCTGACCCGGTCGTAAGGGGGCGCGATTATGCCAGAAAACATCGGTAATCAATGCACTAGCTGCTCATCGGTAACATTCTTCAACGAAAAAAAATGGCGGGGAGGGGCGCATCCCGGTGTTTTCGGGGCTTTGGCAAGTGGTTGATTTACAAGGAGGATGCTTTAAATGTGCGGCTTATACCGCTGGAAGGAAGCATCTGAAACAATTGTATGAAATTTCGGTAAGACGCCATATAGGCGCTTCCCTCCGCCAGCGCGGTACTGGCAGAGAGATGGCACCTCTGGAAGCTCAATCCGAATCGCTTATGGCTCTTCGGCTTTGAGGTCCTGTTCAATCTTTTGGATTTCCTGGGCAAAGGCCTGGTCGAGCAGACTGGCTCGTTTGCGCCATGGCTTGCGTTCAGGTTCTGGTTGGGCGGCGTAGGTGGTGACTTCCCCGCCGTAAACATCCTTGTAACGTTGTTCCTGGCGCTCAAGTTCCGCGCGCAGTTCGTCTTTCGTCACATTGTTACCTAATTGAGTTGAGTTTGATTCCGGCGAAGCGCGATGCCGGGAAGTCGCCCCGGTATACCATCAACCCGAAAGATCAGCGTGTGAAGGTATACAGGAAAAACCACTTCTTTATTGCACGCGGCCACGATGCCGGAGAAGAACAGCTGTCGTAGCAACAGTTTTCTTGTTCACAACCACAAGCAGTTGGCAGGCATTTGAAATGAGTGTCAGGTACTTGCGGCGCAGCTTGCACAAAGCCGGTACACGGCTGGGTGAGGTTCGTCCTCGAGGGCGAGACGACTGGCCTCTACACAGGATGCATTATAGCGACGCGTTTGAATAACACTATCGCGATCAAGTTAAAAATCGTCAACTTTGTGTGAGAGTTTTGTTACGCGCGCAGGTGAGGTACTTGCTGAACTATTGGCGTCATAAATGGTGAAGCTTTCTAAACGCGGTAAATAAATCTTAACTTCTCTCGTACATCAGTCGATTCTGAAAGTCGCTTGAGAAGCCACCCTGGTGGACGATCCGGATCCGACACCAGCCGGCAGTGAAAAATTGCGATAATCGAATGGTCGTCCGATAATCGCCCAATGTTGGCCTCGCTGCCTTGTGTATCAATTGCACGGCGGCTTGTAATAGCGCTCACCCCCGCAGCGGTTAAAAATAAGAGAAAGGACCCCAAATGAACGATCAATTGCGCAACTCCTTCGCATCAGTGGCGCCGCCGATCGTTGCGTCACCGGCCAAGCGTATCCAGGCGTTTACCGGTGATCCGGACTTCATGACCTCTCTGGCCCGTGGCCTGGCCGTGGTGCAGGCGTTCCAGGAACGCAAGCGCCACCTGACCATCGCCCAGATCAGCCACCGCACGGAAATTCCCCGCGCCGCCGTACGCCGTTGCCTGCATACCCTGATCAAACTCGGCTACGCCACCACCGACGGGCGTACCTATTCGCTGCTGCCCAAGGTGTTGACCCTCGGCCACGCGTACCTGTCGTCCACGCCCCTGGCGGTTTCCGCCCAGCCCTACCTGGACCGCATGAGCGAACAACTCCACGAAGCCTGCAACATGGCGACCCTGGAAGGCGATGACATCCTCTACATTGCCCGCTCCGCCACCACCCAGCGCCTGATTTCTGTCGACCTTTCCGTGGGCGGCCGTCTTCCGGCCTACTGCACCTCCATGGGCCGTATCCTGCTGGCGGCGCTGGATGACGCCTCGCTGCAGGACTACCTCGACCACGCCGACCTGCAAACCAAGACCAGTCGCACCCTCACCACCCCGCAAGCCTTGCTCGAATGCCTGCAGGAAGTGCGGCAACAAGGCTGGTGCATTGTCGACCAGGAACTGGAACAGGGCCTGCGTTCCATCGCCGTGCCGGTGTACGACGCCTCCGGCCAGGTGCTGGCCGCGCTGAACGTCAGCACCCATGCCGGGCGGGTCAGCCGCAGTGAGCTGGAGCAGCGTTTTCTGCCAAGCATGCTCAGCGCCAGCCAGGAGCTGAGTGCCCAGCTGTTTGCGTAAGCTGTTCGGTGACCGCACAGATCCCGGCTGGACGAATTGACGGTGTTTCCCAAGGCTTATTAATGTGCGGCAGCGCTTCAAGGCGCCGCCCCAATAATAATGACGACTCAAGGTCGTTCGCCCGCCCATCGGTGTGGAAATAAAAATAATGAATCAGCCTTCACCTGCTGTCGGTACTTGCCTGGACGTTCAGTCCTTCATCAACGCCCAGCCGCTGTCGCGGTATCAGTGGCGGGTGGTGATCCTGTGTTTTCTCATCGTCTTCCTCGACGGCCTCGACACGGCCGCCATGGGCTTTATTGCCCCGGCGCTGTCCCAGGACTGGGGCATCGACCGCGCCAGTCTCGGTCCGGTGATGAGCGCCGCGTTGATCGGCATGGTCTTTGGCGCCCTCGGCTCCGGCCCGCTCGCCGACCGCTTCGGGCGCAAGGTGGTGCTGGTGGGGGCGGTATTGGTGTTTGGTGCCTTCAGCCTGGCATCGGCCTACAGCAGCAACGTCGATCAACTGCTGATCCTGCGTTTCCTCACCGGCCTGGGCCTGGGCGCGGGCATGCCGAATGCCACGACGCTGCTCTCCGAATACACCCCGGAGCGCCATAAGTCGCTGCTGGTGACCAGCATGTTCTGCGGCTTCAACCTGGGCATGGCCGGTGGTGGGTTTATCTCGGCCAAGTTGATCCCGGCCTTTGGCTGGCACAGCCTGCTGATGATCGGCGGCATCTTGCCGTTGATCCTCGCGGTGGTGTTGCTGTTCTGGCTGCCGGAGTCGGCGCGTTACCTGGTGGTGCGCAATCGCGGCACCGACAAGGTGCGCAAGACCCTCGCGCCCATCGAGCCCAGCATCGTCGCCCAAGCCTCAAGCTTCAGCGTACCCGAGCAAAAAACCGTCAAGGCGCGCAACGTGTTCGCGGTGATTTTCTCGGGCACCTACAGCGCCGGCACCTTGTTGTTGTGGCTGACTTATTTCATGGGCCTGGTGATTGTTTACCTGCTGACCAGTTGGCTGCCGACCCTCATGCGTGACAGCGGCGCCAGCATGGAACAGGCCGCATTTATCGGTGCGTTATTCCAGTTCGGCGGCGTGCTAAGCGCAGTCGGCGTGGGCTGGGCGATGGATCGGTTCAATCCCCACAAGGTCATCGGCACCTTCTATCTGCTGGCCGGGGTGTTTGCCTACGCGGTGGGGCAGAGCCTGGGCAATATCACGCTGCTGGCGACCCTGGTGCTGATCGCCGGTATGTGCGTCAACGGTGCGCAATCGGCGATGCCATCGTTGGCCGCACGCTTCTACCCGACCCAGGGCCGTGCCACCGGTGTGTCGTGGATGCTCGGCATCGGCCGTTTTGGCGCGATCCTCGGTGCATGGATGGGCGCAACCTTGCTGGGCCTGGGCTGGAACTTCGAACAGGTGCTGACGGCACTGGTGATACCAGCGGCATTGGCTACCACCGCGGTGGTGATCAAGGGCATGGTCAGTCATGCGGACGCCACCTGAGGCGGACCGATAGCAAGACAACAATCCGTTCGATAATCGAACACTCAGTCGATTATCGGATTGTTTGGCCTCAACCCCCGGCTTAATCTTCAAGCACTTCGGCGCTGCCCCCAGCGCCTTTTTCGATCGATACCGGGAGCCCAACCCCATGGCTGAAATCCTTTCGCTGGCTGATGCGGTCAAGCAGTTCGTGAATGACGGCGACACCGTTGCACTCGAAGGCTTTACTCACCTGATCCCTACGGCGGCAGGTCATGAAATCATTCGTCAGGGCAAGAAAGACCTGACCCTGGTGCGCATGACGCCTGACCTGATCTACGACCAGTTGATCGGCGCCGGCTGTGCACGCAAGCTGATTTTCTCCTGGGGCGGCAACCCGGGCGTGGGCTCCCTGCATCGCCTGCGGGACGCGGTTGAAAAGCAATGGCCGCAACCGCTGGAGATCGAAGAACACAGCCACGCCGACCTGGCCAATGCCTACGTCGCCGGTGCCTCCGGCCTGCCATTCGCGGTGCTGCGGGCCTACGCCGGTTCCGACCTGCCCAAGGTCAACCCGCTGATCAAGACCGTGACTTGCCCCTTCACCGGCGAAGTGCTGGCTGCCGTGCCATCGGTGCGCCCGGACATCACCGTGATCCACGCACAAAAGGCTGACCGCAAGGGCAATGTGCTGCTCTGGGGCATCCTCGGGGTGCAGAAAGAAGCGGCCCTGGCGGCCAAGCGCTGCATCGTCACCGTCGAAGAAATCGTCGATGACCTCAAGGCACCGATGAACGCCTGCGTCCTGCCGACCTGGGCCCTGACTGCCGTGTGTCATGTGCCGGGTGGCGCGCATCCGTCCTACGCCCACGGTTACACCGAGCGTGACAACCGCTTCTACCAGGCCTGGGACCCGATCGCCCGGGACCGTGAGACGTTTACTGCGTGGATCAACGAATACATCCACGGCACCGCCAACTTCAGTGAATTCCAGGCCAAGCTGGCCACCGCGCAGGAGGCCAAATAATGGCTTACTCCACCAATGAAATGATGACCGTCGCCGCCGCGCGCCGCCTGAAGAACGGTTCGGTGTGCTTCGTTGGCATCGGCCTGCCTTCCAAGGCTGCCAACCTGGCGCGCCTGACGTCGTCGCCGGATGTGGTGCTGATCTATGAGTCCGGCCCGATTGGCGCCAAGCCATCCGTGCTACCGCTGTCCATCGGCGACGGCGAGCTGGCGGAAACCGCTGACACCGTGGTGCCTACCGGTGAGATTTTTCGCTACTGGCTGCAGGGCGGGCGCATTGACGTCGGCTTCCTCGGTGCGGCTCAGGTCGACCGTTTCGGCAATATCAATACCACCGTGGTCGGTGATTATCACCAGCCCAAAGTGCGCCTGCCGGGTGCCGGTGGCGCGCCGGAGATCGCCGGCTCCGCCAAGAGCGTGCTGATCATCCTCAAGCAGTCGGCGCGTTCGTTTGTCGACAAGCTGGACTTCATCACCTCGGTTGGCCACGGCGAAGGCGGCGACTCACGTAAGCGCCTGGGTCTGCCAGGCGCCGGTCCGGTAGGCATCATTACCGACCTGTGCATCATGGAACCGGAGGAGGGCAGCCACGAGTTTATCGTCACCGCCCTGCACCCCGGCGTAACCCGTGAGCAAGTGGTAGCCGCCACCGGTTGGGCGATTCGTTTTGCCGACCAGGTGACCACCAGCGCCGAACCTACCGAGATTGAACTGACCGCCCTGCGCGACCTTGAGGCACGCACTGCTGCGGCCCACGGCCAAGCCCCCGGAGAAGCCTGATGCGCGACGTATTTATCTGTGACGCCATTCGTACCCCCATCGGCCGTTTTGGCGGTGGCTTGTCCACCGTGCGTGCCGATGATCTGGCGGCACTGCCGATCAAGGCGCTGATGGAACGCAACCCATCGGTGGACTGGAACGCGGTGGATGAAGTGTTCCTCGGCTGCGCCAACCAGGCCGGCGAAGACAACCGCAACGTGGCGCGCATGGCAGCATTGTTGGCGGGCCTTCCGGAAAGCATTCCCGGCGTCACCCTGAACCGCCTGTGCGCCTCGGGCATGGACGCGATCGGCACGGCTTTCCGCGCCATCGCCAGCGGCGAAATGGAGCTGGCGATTGCCGGTGGTGTTGAGTCGATGTCCCGCGCACCGTTTGTGATGGGCAAGGCTGATGCGGCGTTCTCGCGCAACATGAAGCTGGAAGACACCACCATCGGCTGGCGTTTCATCAACCCGTTGATGAAGGCCCAGTACGGCGTCGATCCGATGCCGCAAACCGCCGACAACGTGGCCGACGATTACAAAGTCTCCCGCGCCGATCAGGACGCCTTCGCCCTGCGCAGCCAGCAACGTACCGCTGTTGCACAGGCTGCGGGATTCTTCGCCGAAGAAATCGTGCCGGTGCGTGTCGCCCATAAAAAAGGCGAAACCCTGGTCGAGCACGACGAGCATCCGCGGGCCGATACCACTTTGGAAGCCCTGGCCAAACTCAAGCCGGTCAACGGCCCTGACAAGACTGTCACTGCGGGCAACGCCTCGGGTGTGAACGACGGCGCCGCAGCACTGATCCTGGCCTCCGCTGAAGCCGTCAAAAAACATGGCCTGACCGCCCGCGCTCGTGTGCTGGGCATGGCCAGCGCCGGTGTGGCGCCTCGCGTCATGGGCATCGGCCCGGTGCCGGCGGTGCGCAAACTGGTGGAGCGCCTGGGCCTGGCGGTCACCGATTTTGATGTGATCGAGCTCAACGAAGCCTTCGCCAGCCAGGGCCTGGCCGTACTGCGTGAACTGGGGATTGCCGACGACGCGCCGCAGGTCAACCCGAACGGTGGCGCCATTGCCCTTGGCCATCCGCTAGGCATGAGCGGCGCGCGTTTGGTACTGACTGCTCTGCATCAGTTGGAAAAAACCGGTGGCAGCAAAGGCCTGGCGACCATGTGTGTTGGTGTTGGCCAAGGCTTGGCCCTGGCGATCGAACGCGTTTGAGACCCACAAGAAGAAAGAGGATTGCTCCATGAGTGACAAGCCCGGATACCGGCGCCCGCAAGCGGGTACTCAGCCTGATTACCTGCACCCGGCCTACCAGTCGACGAACCTGCGTTCGCCGTCCAAGCCGTTGGTGTTCCTGCCCCATTCCTTGTCGGAAATCACCGGCCCGACTATCGGCGCCGAGCGCATCAACGAGAAGGACAACGACCTGACCGCCCAGCATGAAGGCGAGCCCCAGGGCGAACGCATCATCATTCACGGGCGCGTGCTGGATGAAAACGGCTTGCCCGTTCCCGGCATCCTCGTGGAAATCTGGCAGGCCAATGCTGCCGGCCGCTACAACCACAAGCGCGACCAGCACGACGCGCCGCTGGACCCGAATTTCACCGGTACCGGGCGCACGGTCACCGACGCCGAGGGCTGGTACCAGTTCCAGACCATCAAGCCCGGCGCCTACCCGTGGGGCAACCACCACAACGCGTGGCGCCCGGCGCACATCCACTTCTCGCTGTTCGGCCCGAGTGTGCTGACGCGGTTGGTGACGCAGATGTATTTCCCCGGCGACCCGCTGCTGGCCTACGACCCGATCTACAACTGCGTCCCGGACACGTCCGCCAAGGAACGCCTGATCGCCAGTTTCGACCTGGAAAAAACCATTCCGCACTATGCCCTCGGCTACCGCTGGGACATCGTCCTGCGCGGCCGCGACGCCACGCCGATGGAGAAATGAGATGAGCCTCAACGCGACTACTTCCCACACCGTCGGGCCGTATTACCACATCGGCCTGACCTGGCTGAACCGCGAAGACCTCACCGTTGCCGCCACCCTCGGTGAGCGCGTGGCGATCACCGGGCAGGTGGTGGATGGCAACGGCGATGTGGTCAACGACGCCATGCTGGAAGTCTGGCAGGCCAATGCGGCCGGCAAGTACGACCATCCTGAGGATGAGCAGGACAAGCCGGTGGACCCGAACTTCGAAGGCTTTGGCCGGGTGCCGGTGGATGCCGAAGGGCGTTTCAGGTTTACCACCATCAAGCCGGGCAGTGTGCCGGGGTTGAAGGGCACGACCCAGGCGCCGCATTTGGTGGTGCTGGTGTTTGCCCGTGGGTTGGTGAAGCACCTGCTGACGCGGATTTACTTTGACGGTGAGGCGGCGAATGGCGATGACGCGCTGTTGGCGTGTGTGCCGCAGGAACGCCGGCGCACGTTGATCGCCAAGGCGGATGCGACGGGTGTGTATCAGTGGAATGTGATTTTGCAGGGCACAGACGAGGAGACGGTGTTCTTCGATTATTGAGTTGGCTGGGGACCTGTCGCAGGCAAGCCGGCTCCCACAGGGGAATGCATTCCAAATGTGGGAGCCGGGTTTGCCCGCAATGAGGCCGGCACAGGCAACAAATATCCAAAAGTCTGCTTGCGGAACATGGTTGTTGCAAAGTATGTCTAGGCTATAACCGTTCCCACTGAGTGAAAAAACATGACAACAAAAACCAGCCACTACACCGGAGAAGAACGCAGCAAAAGGATTTTTGCGATTGTCGGTGCCTCTTCCGGCAACCTCGTCGAATGGTTCGACTTCTACGTCTATGCCTTCTGCGCCATCTATTTCGCCCCGGCGTTTTTCCCGTCGGACGACCCCACCGTGCAACTGCTCAACACCGCTGGCGTGTTCGCCGCCGGCTTCCTGATGCGCCCCATCGGCGGCTGGCTGTTCGGCCGGGTGGCGGATAAACACGGTCGCAAGAATTCGATGATGATCTCGGTGCTGATGATGTGCGCCGGCTCCCTGGTCATCGCCTTTTTGCCCACCTATAAAGACATCGGCGCCTGGGCCCCGGCCTTGCTGCTGGTGGCCCGGTTGTTCCAGGGCCTGTCGGTAGGCGGCGAATACGGCACTACCGCTACCTATATGAGTGAAGTGGCGCTCAAGGGCCAGCGCGGGTTCTTTGCCTCGTTCCAGTACGTGACCCTGATCGGCGGGCAACTGCTGGCGGTGTTGGTGGTGGTGATCCTGCAACAGATACTCACCGAAGATGAACTGCGGGCCTGGGGCTGGCGGATTCCGTTTGTGATCGGCGCCATTGCGGCGGTGATCTCGCTGCTGCTGCGTCGCACCCTGAAAGAAACCACCAGCAAGGAAATGCGTGAAGACAAGGACGCCGGCAGCATTGCCGCGCTGTTCCGCGATCACAAGGCCGCGTTTATCACCGTGCTCGGCTACACCGCCGGCGGTTCGCTGATTTTCTACACGTTCACCACCTACATGCAGAAGTACCTGGTGAACACCGCCGGGATGCACGCCAAGACCGCCAGCTACATCATGACCGGCGCGCTGTTCTTCTACATGTGCATGCAGCCGGTGTTCGGCATGCTGGCGGACAAGATTGGCCGCCGTAACTCGATGCTGTGGTTCGGTGCCCTGGGCACGCTGTGCACTGTGCCGATCCTGTTGACCCTGAAAACCGTCAGCAGTCCGTTCCTGGCCTTTGTGTTGATCACCCTGGCCCTGGCCATCGTGAGCTTCTACACCTCCATCAGCGGCCTGGTGAAAGCCGAGATGTTCCCGCCACAAGTGCGTGCATTGGGCGTGGGCCTGGCGTATGCGGTGGCGAACGCGATCTTCGGTGGTTCGGCGGAGTACGTGGCTTTGGGTCTCAAGTCCATGGGCATGGAGAACACCTTCTACTGGTACGTCACGGCGATGATGGCGGTGGCGTTCCTGTTCAGCTTGCGCTTGCCCAAAGAGGCGGCGTACTTGCACCACGATCTGTAACCGGCTGGCGCATGCCCCTCTTCGGGTATGCGCCACCTAGGGATGTTTTATGACGATGCGCACGAGCAACCAACTGTTCGACGCCTATTTCACTGCCAACAGCATGGCCGAAGTGTTCTGCGACCAAGGGCGCTTGCAGGGCATGCTGGATTTCGAAGCGGCACTGGCCCGGGCCGAGGCTCAGGTCGGGTTGATCCCGCAAGCGGCCGTCGCACCGATTGCCCAGGCCTGCCTGGCTTCTCTCTACGACGTGGATGCCCTCGGCGAGGCGATTGCCACGGCGGGCAATTCGGCGATTCCGTTGGTCAAGGCCCTCGGCAAATTGATCGCCAGCGAAGATGCCGGCGCGGAACGTTATGTGCATCTGGGCGCTACCAGTCAGGATGTGATGGACACCGGCCTGGTGCTGCAACTGCGCAGCGCTGTCGAGTTGATCGAACACGATCTGGCGCGGTTGGGTGACATTCTTGCCGCCCAGGCTCAGCGCTATGGGACAACTCCTTTGGCTGGCCGGACGTGGCTGCAACATGCGACGCCGGTCACCCTGGGCATGAAAATCGCCGGCTGGCTCGGCGCAGTCACCCGAAGTCGGCAGCGCCTGAGTGAGCTCAAGCCGCGTTTGCTGGTGCTGCAATTTGGCGGTGCTTCCGGAACCCTGGCAGCCCTTGGCGAACAGGCGATGCCGGTGGCGCAAGCCTTGGCGGCCGAGTTGCAGCTGGGCCTGCCGGAGCAACCTTGGCACACCCAGCGCGATCGTCTGGTGGAGTTTGCCTCGGTGCTTGGCCTGATCGCCGGTAGTCTCGGCAAACTGGGCCGCGACATCAGCCTGCTGATGCAGACCGAAGCGGCGGAAGTGTTCGAACCCTCAGCCCCCGGCAAGGGCGGCTCTTCGACCATGCCCCACAAGCGCAACCCGGTGGGCGCGGCCGTGCTGATCAGCGCCGCTACCCGCGTGCCGGGCCTGGTGGCGACGATGTTCAGCGCCATGCCCCAGGAGCACGAACGCAGCCTGGGCTTGTGGCATGCCGAATGGGAAACCTTGCCGGAAATTTGCCGGCTGGTATCCGGTGCATTGCATCAGGCGCTGCTGGTGAGTGAAGGGCTGGAAGTCGATTCCGGGCGCATGGCCCAGAATCAGGACCTGACCCAAGGCCTGGTATTGGCCGAAGCAGTAAGCATCGTCCTCGCCCAACGCCTGGGCCGCGAAACTGCGCACCATCTGCTGGAACAGTGCTGCAAACGCGCCGTCGCCGATGGGCGCCACCTGCGGGCGGTGCTGGGGGATGAGCCCCAAGTGACTGCCGAACTGTCGGCAGCCGAACTCGACCGTCTGCTGGACCCGGCGCACTACCTGGGCCAGGCACACACCTGGGTTACCCGGGCCGTGGCCGAACATTTTGCTTTGACTGCCTGAGGAGGCTGCTGTGGGATTTGTACAACTCGCCGATGGCGAACTGAACTACCAACTCGATGGCCCCGAAGACGCACCGGTATTGGTGCTGTCCAACTCCCTGGGCACCGACCTGCACATGTGGGATATCCAGATCGAGGCGTTCACGAAATACTTCCGGGTGCTGCGTTTCGACACCCGAGGCCACGGCAAATCCCTGGTCACCGAAGGCCCCTACAGCATCGAGCAATTGGGCCGTGACGTATTGGCGCTGCTGGATGCGCTGGAAATCGAGCGCGCGCATTTCTGCGGGTTGTCCATGGGCGGCCTGATCGGCCAGTGGCTCGGGATCAACGCGGGTGAGCGTTTGCGCCGGTTGGTGGTATGCAACACGGCAGCGAAAATCGGCACGCCCGAGATCTGGAACCCTCGGATCGAGATGGTCCTGCGCGACGGTGCGGCAGCGATGGTTGCCCTGCGTGATGCGTCGATTGCCCGCTGGTTCACCGCCGACTTTGCCGAGGCTCATCCTGACCAGGCCAAGCTGATCACCGACATGCTGGCAGCGACCAATCCCCAAGGTTATGCCGCAAACTGCGCGGCCGTGCGCGATGCGGATTTCCGTGAGCAACTGCCATCGATCAAGGCGCCGACCCTGGTGATTGCCGGCAGCGAAGACGCGGTCACGCCGCCGTCCGGTGGACACTTTATCCAGGAGCACGTGAAGGGCGCTGAGTACGCCGAGTTCTACGCCGCGCACCTGTCCAACGTACAGGCCGGCGCGGCGTTCAGCGACCGTGTGCTGGAATTTCTGTTAGCCCGCTGAGTATCGCCACAGGTTATGTGCCTGTCGTCAACGTTGCATGAGGAGCTTTTTGTGGACGAGAAACAACGTTATGCCGACGGCCTGCAAGTGCGCCGTGAAGTGCTGGGGGACGCCCACGTCGACCGCAGCCTCAACGCCCTGACCGAATTCAACAGCGAGTTCCAGGAAATGATCACCCGCCACGCCTGGGGTGATATCTGGACCCGCCCGGGCCTGCCGCGGCATACCCGCAGCCTGATCACCATCGCCATGCTCATCGGCATGAACCGCAGCGAAGAGCTGAAGCTGCACCTGCGGGCCGCCGCGAGCAACGGCGTGACCCGCGCCGAGATCAAGGAAGTGCTGATGCAGAGCGCGATCTATTGCGGGATCCCGGCGGCGAATGCGACGTTTCATTTGGCTGAGTCGGTGTGGGATGAGTTGGGGGTCGAATCGCGCGATCCAGCCTGATTGAACCCCCGCAGGACGCTTCTGCTATGTGTACTGGGTGCGTAACGGGCGTCCCATTTCCTCTCGGAGAGCATTTTCCGTAAAGGGCTTGGGATTGGTTGTCGTGGGTTCGGTTGATCGATGATTGTCGAAGTCAAAAGGCAGCGCAACCGTAGGCAGGCCTACAGCTTGCCGTTCGGCGTTGGGTTCGCCGCCGGGGTTCTCCGGGATGCCGGTATCGCCTTCGAGAAAGGTTCCCGTGGCACCGTTATAGGCATGGGCCATTTCATGGTAGAGGGCGTTGACTGGGGCGCTGTCTTCATCCAGTGAGTAGGAGGGGTTGTAGTGTATTTCCCCGCCTGTAGCGACCGCGCCGCGCTGATTATGGGTGATGTAGCCCCGGGCTGCGGGCTCTAGCGTTTCAAGGGTATTGCCGGCTGCCAAGTGGTTGCGAACAGCCGTGTTGTTGAAAAAGTAACGACCGTTATCCTCAGAAAACTCAATGATGCGAACGGGCGCATCGTTTTGCTGAGCCTTGGCGTCGGCGGTACTGAGCATCTTCTTGCCCTGCATAGACATTCTCAGCAGTTCCATATCGTCTTCTACCTGTTGTTTGAACTCGGTAGAGCCTTCAACGATATAGCCACTTTTACCCGCCTCACTGGGTTGTGTGTGAACAAGTGTGGAACCTGGGGTGCGATGAATCTGGTCCGAAGGCTTGGCGTAAATAACGGTGTCATCGTTGTCGGACCTGACAATGTTCTTGTCGCGGCCGGTATAAACCGTGGCGGGGCCGTGAGTGACAATCAGGTTTTCACCTTTGCCTCCGTGCATGACCGCCGGAATGTTTGTGTCATTGCGGGTGACAATCATGAAGTCGTGGCCATCACCGCCGTCCATGAGCAGGCGGCGCTCAGGGAGGCCTTGGCCTGCCTGCATGCGATCGTTGCCGTTATTGCCTTTGAGGATGCTGTTGCCTGAGCCTGCGATCAGCAGGTCATCGCCATCATCGCCCATCGCGATGCCATTGCCGCTCCCGAGTTTGAGCCTGTCGTTACCTGCACCGCCGTATAGCCGGGTATTGCCGGAGCCCGCCTGGGCGTAATCGTCACCAGCGCCCAACTCAATGCGAATATCGTTATCAACCTGTGGATCGATCAGCACGCAATCGTTGCCGCCATTGGTTCTGATCCGCAGTGGTTGGGTTTCACTGCCATCAGGGGAACGAAGCAGGTTCAGTTGATAGGGCGTGTTGTTGATGATGGCGATCAGATTGTTGTCCGGACTTTTTTTGATGACCACCTTGTCGTCGTGATTGGCGGTCTCGATGATGAATTCGTTACCGGCAGCGCCTACAGGCTTCCCGCCTTTGCTGACGTAGGTGATTTCCTGGTAAATCTTCACATTCTGGTCATGACGCAATATGTCGGTGTTGGTGTATTTTTTTTCGTTTTTGTCGAGGGGGTTCTGATCCGCGGCGAGCTTGGAAAGGGAAGAGAAATACATGAAATCCAGGGGTCTGTCGTGACCGATATACCGGGATGATTTGCTGGTGACTACGACGGGGGCCTGCACAGAGGGAGCAGTGGAAGCCGCTGGCAGGGGCGATGTCGACAGTTGATTAAAGGCAGGCGAAACCAATAGCGAAGGCGTGTTCATGGGGGTATCTCATCGCGAATATACCCCAGTGTGTGGTGCGGGTTGAGCGTGGGTTCCCCTGTCGGTCGAGCTTGGACAGGGGCAAATGTTACCTGCTGTCACGCAGGTGATTAATGAGCGTCAGCGTCCCACACCCAATTCCACACCCCCGGCAGATGCACCACTTCGTCGGCGCTCTTCACCGTGCGGGCCATGGCGGCTCGCTGCAAGGTTGCCCGGTCGGTATAGAACGGCTGCTGAGCGACCGGCACGCCGTTGATGCGCGCGCTGTCCATCAGGATTTGCAGGTATTCCTTCAAGTGCCAGGCGGTGTAGCGGTTGATGTCGTGGAAGGTCACCACCACCGGGATCACGCCGTCCACCGTCGGCAACTCATCCCGGGCGATGCGTTCGCGCAGTACTGACAGTTGGCGTATCAGGTTTTCCCGTCGGCGGGGGCTGCCATTGAACACCCAGATCACCCCATCGTTTGCACTCAGGTCTGTCAGCAGTACATGCATGCCGTGCTGCTGATAGGCGGCGAAGGTGCGCTTGTCGTAGTTCCAGAACGGCGGGCGTACCAGCGTGGGCGGCTGGCCGGTGATGGATTCGAGGGTCGACGAGCCCAGGCTGAGGTAGTGTTCCAGCTCAGCGGGATTCTGCGAGCGATGATTGCTATGCCATGGGGTCGCGGTGTGGAAGCCCAGGATATGACCCGCCGCGTATTCGCGTTCCATGGTCTTGCGACCTCGCGGGTTGCCGCCGGAGCGGGGCGCCTCGGTCTGCAAAAAGAACACCGCCTTGATCCCCGGTTGTATCGGGTTGTTCGCCAGGTCCGCCATCACCGAGCGGCTGGGGTTCATGAAACCCGAGGCGCTGGGGCCGTCGTCGAAGGTCAGCAAAAAACGGATCGGCGCTTCGGTTTGCAGGCGTCGTTCGGTTTGCGGTGTCAGCGCCAAGGGCGGGCCGATGCAGCCGCTTAGACTCAGGGCCAAGGCTAATGCGGCCGATACGATGGCAAAGTGTTTCATGGAGGACTCGAAAGACGTTGGCTGCTGGGGCGGGTCATCCATGACACGCGCGCACCATACAGCAAGTCTGTCGAGGCTTTACAGCAGGCTTATCGGGTAACTGACGATCAACCGGTTTTCATCAAACTCATTGTTGTTGTAATCCCTGCGCATGCTGGAATTGCGCAGGCGCACATTGAGGTTCTTCAATGTTCCGCTCTGCACAACGTAGGCCACTTCAGTTTCCCGTCCCCATTCCTTACCGTCAGTCACCGTGCCGCTGTGTACGTTACTGCCGCTGATATAGCGGTTCATCAGTGTCAGGCCCGGCACGCCAAGGGCGGCGAAGTTGTAGTCATGGCGCACCTGCCAGGATTTTTCCTGGGCATTGTCGTAGCTGGAGTTGTAGCTGTCGTTGGCCAGGGTGCCGCCGCTGGTGCCGTTGACGCGCATCCAGGCACTGTTGCCGGTGAGCTTTTGCAGGCCGACGTAGAAGGTGTTGCCGCCGTATCGAGCCGAGAACAATCCGGACCAGGTCTTGTTGTCGAGGTCACCGGCGCGGGCGCTGCCGTCGTCCTTGCCATAGAAGAACCCGAGGTTGGCGCCCAGGGTCCAGTCGCCTACGGGCTGGCTGTGGATCAGGTTCAAGTATTGCTGGCTGTAGATGTCCTTGAGCTGCGCGTTCCACACGCCGATCTGGGTGCGTTTGTCGTTGAAGGCATACTCGCCGCCCTGGAAGTTGAAACGGTCGGAAGTAAACGCGGTTTTCCCGAACATCGACATGTCGGTCATGCTGCTGTCGTCGCGCGGGCTGTTGGCGCGGAACTGGCCGCCGTACAGGGTGAGGCCGTCGATTTCTTTGGAGGTGATTTGCCCGCCGCGCAGGGTTTGCGGGAGCGAGCGGCCATCGTCCGAACGCAGGATTGGCAGCACCGGCATCCATTCGCCGACCTTCACTTCCGTCTTCGAAATTCGCGCCTTGAATGCCACGCCCAAACGCCCGAATTCATCCGCAGGGCGGCCGTCGTGGTCCAGCGGCAACAGCTGGGTGCCACCGGTGCCGCGCCCGCCATCAAGCTTCAATGAGTACAGCCCCAGTACATCCACACCGAAACCTACGGTGCCCTGGGTAAAGCCCGACTTGGCGTCGAGAATGAAACTTTGCGTCCACTCCTGCGCGCCGCCCTGGGTTTTGGTGGGGTTGGTGTAATTGCGATTGAAGAAGAAATTACGCAGGTTGAGGTTGGCGCTGGCGTCTTCCAGAAAGCCGTGTTCTTCAGCGACGACGGGGAGGGCAAGGCTGGCGACAGCGGTTGCCAGCAAGAGCCGGCGCGGGTTGAAAGTGCTCATGGTGTTGGACCTGTTGTTATTGGGGTTATGCAGGTGGCGGCCATGGTGCGGGGCAGTATGGGGGCGATGAAAGTGGGGGAAAGCGGGTTGTGGGCGATGATCGAACGCAAAGTAGGGGCGTAAAAAAACCGCTTCCTGTGAGGGAAGCGGTTTTTGTTTACTGCGCCACTATCAGAACAACTTCAAGGGCGGCGCTTCTTCTTTCAACGGTTCGTTCTTCGCGGTTTGTTCGTTCCAGCCACCACCGAGGGCCTTGTACAGGTTGACCTCGCTGTTGAGCTGCGCCAGGCGATCGGTGATCAGCGATTGCTGGGCACTGAACAGTTGGCGCTGGGCATCGAGGAACGTCAGGTTGCTGTCGACACCAATGCGGTAGCGACGCTCGGCCAGGCGGTAGTAATCCTGGTTGGCCGCGACGAAGCCACGTTGGGCGTCCAGTTGCTGCTTGTAGGTCTCACGGGCGGCGAGGCCGTCGGAGACTTCCTGGAAGCCGGTCTGGATCGCTTTCTCGTAGTTGGCGACGTTGATCTCTTTCTGGATTTTCGAGTAATCGAGGCTGGCGCGCAGGCTGCCGGCGTTGAAGATCGGGATGTTGATCTGCGGTGCAAACGACCAGGTGCCCGAGCCGCCCTTGAACAGGCCGCCCAGGGTCGGGCTTGCGGTGCCGGCGCTGGCGGTCAGGCTGATGCTCGGGAAGAACGCCGCCCGTGCGGCGCCGATGTTGGCGTTGGCCGCCTTGAGGTTGTACTCGGCCTGCAGGATGTCGGGGCGACGTTGCAGAAGGTCTGATGGCAGGCCGGCCGGTACTTCGCTCAACAGGTCATCAGCCAATGGCCGGCTGGCGATGTTTGCCGGCAGGCCGGTGCCCAGCAGCAGGGTCAGGTTGTTTTCGTCCTGAGCCACCTGGCGGGTATAGCGCGCCAGTGCAACCCGGGCGTTTTCCACCGAGGTGCGGGCCTGGCTCAAGTCCAGGGCCGACGCCACGCCGACTTCGTTGCTGCGCGAGGTGAGCTTGTAGCTCTGTTCGAACGCACCGAGGGTGTCCTGGGTGAGCTTGAGCAGTTCCTTGTCGGCCTGCCAGGTCAGGTAGGCATTGGCCACGCTGGCCACCAGGCTGATCTGGGTCGTGCGACGCGCTTCTTCAGTGGCGAAGTATTGTTGCAGCGCTTGTTCGCTCAGGCTACGGACGCGGCCGAACAGGTCCAGCTCATAAGAGCTGATCCCGAGGCCAGCCGAGTACTGACTGGAGATGGTCGATTCGCCGGTCTGCGACAGCTTGGCCGGGGTACGCGAGCGGCTGCCGCTGCCCGTGGCCGAGATTGCCGGGAACAGGTCGGCACGCTGGATCTGGTACTGCGCGGCATACGCGTCGATGTTCAGGGCCGCGACACGCAGGTCGCGGTTGTTCACCAGTGCAGTCTGGATCAGCTGTTGCAGGGCAGGGTCATGGAAAAACTGCTTCCAGCCTTGCTCGGCAGCGGCCTGGCCAGGCGCCTGGGCCGACGAATACGCCGGCCCCTGCGGGAACTGCGCGGCTACCGGCGCTTCAGGGCGCTGGTAGTCCGGGATCAGCGAGCAGCCACTGAGCACGAATGCCGTGACGGCTAAGGAAAGTAGCGACTTGCTCATTGGCCAGCCTCTTTAGGAGTTTGCTTGGTTTCAGTCTTTTTACGCTCGCCAGCGGAGGACACGGTTGCGAAGAACAGGGGTACCCAGAAGATCGCGAGGACCGTGGCGGTGATCATACCGCCAATTACGCCCGTACCGATGGCGTGCTGGCTACCTGAGCCTGCACCGGTGGAAATCGCCAGGGGCAGTACGCCGAGCATGAACGCCATGGACGTCATGATGATCGGTCGCAGACGCATGCGGGATGCCTCGATGGCCGACTCGACGATGCCTTTGCCCTGTTCGTGGAGCTCTTTGGCGAACTCCACGATCAGGATGGCGTTTTTCGCTGCCAGACCCACCGTCACCAACAGGCCCACCTGGAAGAACACGTCGTTGGACAGTCCCCGCAGGCTGGTGGCGATCAACGCACCGATCACACCCAGTGGTACAACCAGAATCACCGCAATCGGGATCGACCAGCTTTCGTACAGTGCCGCAAGGCAGAGGAACACCACCAGCAGGGACAGGGCGTACAGCGCAGGTGCCTGGGAGCCGGAGAGGCGTTCTTCGTACGACAGGCCGGTCCACGAGTAACCGACACCGGCCGGCAGGTCCTTGGCAATGCGTTCGACTTCCGCCATCGCATCACCGGTACTGTAGCCAGGTGCCGGGGTACCGAGGATTTCCATCGCCGCCACACCGTTATAGCGCGAGAGTTTCGGCGAACCGAAGATCCACTTGCCCGAAGAGATGGCCGACAGCGGCACCATCTTCCCGGACGTGCTGCGTACGTACCATTTGCTCAGGTCTTCCGGAGACATCCGGCTGGCGGCGTCACCCTGTACATACACCTTCTTCACACGACCACGGTCGATGAAGTCGTTGATGTAGCTGCCACCCAAGGCGATTGCCAGAGTCTGCTGGATGTCTGCCAGGCTGATGCCCTGGGCGCTGGCCTTCTCGTCGTCAACGGTCAGCTCGTACTGCGGCTCATCGTTCACGCCGTTGGGGCGCACGCCCGCCAGGATCTTGCTTTGTGCCGCGGCACCCAGGAACTGGTTACGCGCATCCATCAACTTCTGGTGGCCGACGCCGCCCTGGTCTTGCAGGAACACGTCGAAACCGGTGGCGTTACCCAGTTCAAGTACCGACGGTGGCACCACGGCAAATACCATGGCGTCCTTGAAGGCCCCGAAGAAGTAACCCTGGGCACGCTTGGCAACCTCAAATACCGACTGGGTCGAGTCACGCTCGTCCCACGGCTTGAGCATCACGAACGCGAGGCCCGAGCTCTGGCCACGACCGGCGAAGTTGAAGCCGTTTACGGTAAACACCGATTTGACAGCCTTGCCTTCGCCTGGCTCGCCTTCCTTGTCGTTCAACAGGTAGGCGCGCATATCGTCGATGACTTTCTGCGTACGTTCAGCCGAAGAACCCACCGGCGTTTGTACCTGGGCAAAGATCACGCCCTGGTCTTCCTCCGGGAGGAACGCGCTTGGAATGCGGGTGAACATCCAGATCATGCCGGCAAGGATCAGGGCATAGACCACGAACGCCGGGAACTTGTGCTTGATCATGTTACCGACGCCGCGCTCGTAGCTCAGTACGCCACGGTCGAAGGTACGGTTGAACCAGCCGAAGAAGCCGCGCTTGGGTTGGCCGTGTTTTTCCGGGTCAATCGGCTTGAGCATGGTGGCGCACAAGGCCGGGGTGAAGATCAGGGCAACCAGTACCGACAGCGCCATCGCCGAAACGATAGTGATGGAGAACTGGCGGTAGATCACACCGGTGGAACCACCGAAGAACGCCATTGGCAGCAATACCGCCGACAACACCAGGGCGATACCCACCAGGGCCCCCTGGATCTGGCCCATGGACTTGACCGTCGCCTCCTTGGGCGACAAGTGCTCCTCGGCCATTACCCGCTCGACGTTCTCCACCACAACGATGGCATCGTCCACCAGCAAGCCGATAGCCAGGATCATGCCGAACATGGTCAGGGTGTTGATGGTGAAGCCGAACGCAGCGAGGATCCCGAAGGTACCCAGCAATACCACCGGTACGGTCATGGTGGTGATGATGGTGGCGCGGAAGTTCTGCAGGAACAGGAACATCACCAGGAACACCAGCACGATCGCTTCGACCAGGGTGTGAACCACACCGGAGATCGATTCGGTCACAACCGGCGTGGTGTCATACGGCACCACAGCCTTCATGCCAGGCGGGAAGAACGGTTCGAGGGAAGCAACCGTTTCGCGAATCGCCTTGGCGGTGTCCAGTGCGTTGGCACCGGCTGCCAGCTTGATCGCCATACCGGAAGCCGGCTTGCCGTTGAACTGTGCGCTGATGCTGTAGTTCTGGCCGCCCAGTTCGATACGCGCAACGTCACCCAGGCGAACCTGGGAGCCGTCGGTATTGACCTTCATCAGGATATTGCCGAACGCTTCAGTGGTTTGCAGACGCGTCTTGCCGATGATGGTGGCGTTCAACTGAGTGCCGGGCAGGGCAGGCAGGCCGCCGAGTTGGCCGGTGGCCACCTGGACGTTCTGCGCCTGGATGGCGTTGCTGACATCCACTGGCGTCAGCTGGTAGTTGTTCAGCTTGGCCGGGTCGAGCCAGATACGCATGGCGTACTGGGAACCGAACACCTGGAAGTCGCCCACACCGGCGGTCCGGGAAATCGGGTCCTGGATGTTGGAAACGATGTAGTTTGAGAGGTCATCCTTGGTCATGCTGCCGTCTTCCGACACCAGACCGATCACCATCAGGAAGTTCTTCACCGACTTGGTAACGCGGATACCTTGCTGCTGTACTTCTTGTGGCAGCAGCGGGGTTGCCAGGTTGAGCTTGTTCTGTACCTGAACCTGGGCGATGTCCGGGTTGGTACCCTGGTTGAACGTCGCGGTGATGGTCATGCTGCCGTCGGAGTTACTGTCCGAGGCGACATAACGCAGGTTGTCGATACCGTTGAGCTGTTGTTCGATCACCTGAACCACGGTGTCCTGCACGGTTTGTGCAGACGCGCCCGGGTAGGTCACCTGGATATCAATGGCGGTTGGCGCAATGGCCGGGTACTGGTTGATGGGCAACTTCAGGATCGACAGTGCCCCGACCAGCATGATCACCAGGGCAATTACCCAGGCGAAAATGGGACGGTCGATAAAAAATTTCGACATGAATTACTCCCCTTGACCAGCAGCGGCAGCAGGAGCAGCAGCGGAACCGGCGGGTTTGGCGTTATCAGCGTCCTTGACCTTGACTTCGATGCCCGGCTTGATGAATTGCAGGCCTTCGGTGATCACACGGTCACCGGCGTCCAGGCCTTTTTCCACCAGCCAGTAGGCGCCGGTAGTGCGGTTGGCCACCAGTACACGTTGCTCGACCTTGTTGTCCTTGTTCACCACCAGCGCGGTCGGGATGCCCTTCAGGTCGCGGGTCACGCCTTGCTGTGGTGCCAGGATGGCCTTGCTGTTCACACCGGCTTGCAGCTGCGCGTGGACAAACATGCCCGGCAGCAGGGTGTGGTCAGGGTTCGGGAACACGGCACGCAGGGTCACGGAACCGGTGGTTTCGTCGACCGAGACTTCGGAGAATTCCAGCTTGCCTTCCACGCCGTAGGCGGTGCCGTCTTCCAGGGTCAGCTTGACCTTGGCCGCGTTTTCGCCGGCTTTTTCCAACTGGCCGCTTTCCAAGTCACGACGCAGTTTCAGCATCTCGGCAGAGGACTGCGTGACGTCGACGTAGATCGGGTCCAGTTGCTGGATCACTGCCATGGCGTCGGTCTGGCCGTTGCTGACCAGCGCGCCTTCGGTGACCGAAGAGCGACCGATACGCCCGGAGATCGGGGCAAACACCTTGGTGTAGCGCACGTTGATCTGGGCCGTTTGCACATTGGCTTCAGAGGTCATGCGGTTGGACACGGCGGTGTCGTATTCCTGGCGGCTGACGGCTTGCTCATCGACCAATTGCTTGTAGCGAT
This sequence comes from Pseudomonas sp. Xaverov 83, assembly GCF_019352905.1. NCBI lineage: Bacteria > Pseudomonadati > Pseudomonadota > Gammaproteobacteria > Pseudomonadales > Pseudomonadaceae > Pseudomonas > Pseudomonas sp. Xaverov 83. The sequence goes on from NZ_JAAAFU010000051.1 coordinate 23,268, forward strand.
CGGCAATCGACTTGGTCTGGGCGAGGTTGGCCTGGGCGCTTTTCAGGGAGGCGTCATACACCGACGGATCGATCTGATAGAGCTGCTGGCCTTCCTTGACGTCGCCCCCTTCCTTGAACAGACGCTTGAGAATGATGCCGTTGACCTGAGGGCGAACCTCGGCAATGCGATAGGCCGTGGTGCGGCCTGGCAGCTCGGATGTCAGGGTAAAGGCTTGAGGTTGAATAGTGACCACGCCGACCTGAGGGGTTTGAGCGGGCGGAGCCGCTTCTTCCTTTTTACATCCGCTGAGCAGCGATGCCAGGGCGACGGCAGTAACCAGGGCGGTAACAGCTGGCTTAAGTTGCATGAAGATCCTCGGGTCAGGCGCGCAGGGTGCGCACAAGAAGTGTGGAAGGGTAAAAAACAGGCACTGAGTAGATAAGTAGCTTGCTACGCAATATACTTACGTTCATGGTTGTTTGTAAACTCTTGACAGGCTTCGCGGAATGTTGACAAAGCAGCGTCCAAAGCCTCGATTCTAGTACGTTCGGCGCCCATGAAGGCGTCGTCCCACAATTATTCAGATGATGGTTACCGGCTCCAGAATTGCCGTTACCTATCACCCCAGGATTTCTGATTGAGGTTTTACTGCCATGGTTCGTCGTACCAAAGAGGAAGCTCAGGAAACGCGTAGCCAGATTCTTGAAGCGGCCGAGCAGGCCTTCTACGAGCGCGGGGTTGCGCGTACCACACTGGCGGATATAGCCACTCTGGCAGGCGTGACGCGCGGTGCCATCTACTGGCATTTCAGCAACAAGGCCGATCTGGTGCAGGCGATGCTCGATACGCTGCATGAGCCGCTGGATGAATTGGCCAGGGCCAGTGAGAGCGAGGACGAGGTCGATCCGCTGGGTTGCATGCGCAAGCTGCTGATTCATCTGTTCCATCAAGTGGCCCTGGACCCGAAGACCCGGCGCATCAATGAGATTTTGTTTCATAAGTGCGAATTCACCGATGAAATGTGTGATCTGCGCCGTCAGCGCCAGACCGCCAGCCTTGAATGCAACCTGCGCATCGGGCTGACCCTGCGTAACGCGGTCCATCGCGGGCAGCTTCCGGAGAATCTCGACACCGTACGTGCGGCGGTGTGCATGCATGCCTATATCGACGGAATTCTCGGCCAATGGCTGCTGGTACCCGACAGTTTTCAGTTGGCCCAGGACGCAGAGCGGTGGGTTGATATCGCGTTGGACATGCTGCGCTTGAGCCCTGGCCTGCGCAATTAAGACAAAATGCGTAATTGCGACCAGTTGTGTCAACAATAAAGACCAAGGGTAGGTCAACCGGACTTTTCCCTGATTTTGTGGGGTGACTTTATATACGGGCTGGCGGGTGGTTGATAGGTAGTTGGCTAAGTATTTTGTAGCAATATTGTTGCAAGGCTGTGAAGGAATGTTTCCCGCCGCCCATAAAAAAGCCCCGGCTCTCGCAAGCCGGGGCTTTTTCGTTTCAGCAGATCAGAGTGCCAGGGTTGGATAGTCGATGTAGCCGACCGGGCCTTTGGCGTAGAACGTCTCTGGGTGTGCTTCGTTCAGCGGCGCATCGGCCTTCAGGCGAGCGGGCAGGTCCGGGTTGGCGATGAACGGCACGCCAAACGCTACGGCGTCGGCTTTGCCGGAGGCCAGCCAGGCGTTGGCGCTGTCCTTGGTGAAGCGTTCGTTGGCGATGTACGGGCCGCCAAAGGCCGCTTTCAGTTGTGGGCCGAGGCTGTCGCCCGCTTCCTTTTCACGGGAGCAGATGAACGCGATGCCACGCTTGCCCAGCTCTTTGGCGACGTAGGTGAAGGTTTCCGACAGGTTGGCGTCGCCCATGTCGTGTGCGTCGGCGCGTGGTGCCAGGTGCACACCGACACGACCGGCGCCCCAGACTTCAATCACTGCGTCAGTGACTTCGAGCAGCAAGCGAGCGCGGTTTTCCAGGGAGCCACCGTAGTTGTCGGTGCGCTGGTTGGTGCTGCTTTGCAGGAACTGGTCGAGCAGGTAGCCGTTCGCACCGTGGACTTCGACGCCGTCAAAGCCGGCGGCCTTGGCGTTCTCGGCACCTACGCGGTAGGCATCGACGATGTCGGCGATTTCAGCGATTTCCAGGGCGCGCGGGGTAGGGTAGTCGGCCAGCGGGCGCACCAGGCTGACGTGGCCCTTGGCCGCAATGGCGCTTGGGGCAACCGGTGCTTCTCCGTCCAGGTACGACTCGTGGGAGATCCGGCCTACGTGCCACAGTTGCAGGAAGATCTTGCCGCCCGCACCGTGCACGGCTTTGGTCACATTGGCCCAGCCGCGAACCTGGTCGTTGGACCAGATGCCCGGGGTGTCCGGGTAACCCACGCCCATTGGCGTGACGGAAGTGGCTTCGCTGAGGATCAGACCGGCGGAAGCGCGTTGTACGTAGTACTCAGCCATCAGCGCATTGGGCACGCGACCGGCATCGGCACGGCAGCGGGTCAGCGGCGCCATGATGATACGGTTCGACAGTTCCAGGTCGCCCAGCTTGATTGGATCGAAAATAGTCGTCATGGGATAACACCCTTCTCTTTAGTTGATCAGTTAGTCGCGGGGGCCAGGTCGGCATCGCCGGTCTGACGGAAAGTAATCAGGGTCACCAGCAGTGCGAGCACCGCCAGTGCTGCAGCGGCCAGGGGCACGCTGGTCAGGCCGAAGCCATGGGCAATCACACTGCCGCCTACCCAGGCGCCGAGGGCGTTGCCGATGTTGAAGGCGCCGATGTTCAAGGTGGACACCAGGTTCGGTGCCGCCTTGCCGAAGGTCACCACGTTGATTTGCAGCGCCGGTACGGCGGCAAACGAGGCGGTGGCCCAGAGGAACAGGGTGATTTCAGTCGGGATCACGGCGACGCTGGTCCAGGTCAGTACCGTGGAGACCACCGCCATGCTGATGAACACGCCGATCAGGGTGGCAGCCAGGCGCTTGTCGGCCAGCTTGCCGCCGATGATGTTGCCGACGGTCAGGCCCAGGCCGATCAGCAGCAGGGTCCAGGTCACGCCTTTGGGCGAGACGCCAGTGACATCCCCCAGCAGCGGCGCGACGTAGGTGAAGAGGGTGAACATCGAGGCAGCGAACAGCGCGGTCATGCTCAGTGACAGCCAGATGCCGGCGCCTTTGAGCGCTCTCAGCTCGGCGCGCATGTCGAGTTTTTCCTCGTCACGCTTGGCCGGCAGGAAGCGGATCAGGCCGATCAGGGCGATTACCCCAATCACCGTCACTGCCCAGAAGGTCGAGCGCCAGCCAGCTTCCTGACCCAGCGCGGTGCCCAGCGGTACGCCGAGCACGTTGGCCAGGGTCAAGCCGGTGAACATCAGTGCCACGGCCGATGCACGCTTGTTGGCCGGCACCAGGTTGGCAGCGACCACCGAACCGATGCCAAAGAAGGCACCGTGGCACAGCGCGGTGACCACACGGGCAAACATCAGCACGTTGTAGTCACTGGCCAGGGCGCAGAGCAGGTTGCCGACGATGAAGATGCCCATCAACGCTACCAGGGCGGCCTTGCGCGGCAGCTTGGCGGTGGCCAGTGCCATGAACGGCGCACCGATGGCCACGCCCAGGGCGTAACCGGTCACCAGCCAGCCGGCGCCGGGAATCGATACACCAAGGTCGGCCGCCACATCGGGCAACAGGCCCATGATGACGAACTCGGTGGTACCGATGGCGAAGGCGCTTAAGGCCAGGATGAGTAGCGAGAGAGGCATGGGTGAGTCCTTGTTACAGCGGTGCGCTGAGTTCTTCGGTGAGCGCTTTGAGGAAGGCTTGGATCACGTCCTCATTGCGTTTGAAAAAGTGCCATTGGCCGGCCTTCTGGCTGCTGATCAGCCCCGCCCGTTGCAGGTTCGCCAGGTGCGCCGAGACGGTGGACTGGGACAGCCCGCAGCGCTGGTCGATCTGCCCGGCGCAAATGCCATGCTCGTGGTGGTGGATCTGATCGGGGAATTGCGTCTTAGGGTCTTTCAGCCAGTTGAGGATGTCTCGCCGTACTGGGTGCGCCAGGGCTTTTATTATTTCGTCGAGGTCGATGGACATGGCAGTGATGCTCGGGTTTGTAAAACGTTATATCGCGATGAGGCGAACTTTAAATCGTTATATCACGATACACCAATATGATTTTGGTCTTAAGCCAGACTGAATCGGTATATCGGGTTATAACGATACGTTGACGGCAGTGCTAAACTGCGCGCCATGAATTATCTCGCACATCTGCACCTCGGCGGCCAACTTCCTGCTCAATTGCTCGGCAGCCTGTATGGCGACTTTGTTAAAGGTCGCCTGCAAGGCCAGTTCAGTCCGCAAATCGAGTCGGCGATTCAGTTGCATCGCTCAATTGATCGCTACACCGACAGTCATCCGCTGATCGGGGAGGCGCTGTCGCGCTTCACCCTCACCCGGCGCCGCTATGCCGGGATTGTCCTCGATGTGTTTTTCGACCACTGCCTGGCGCGGGATTGGGCGTTATATGCCGATCAGCCACTGGAGCGTTTTACCTCCCGGGTTTACCGGGTGCTCGCCGAAGAGCCAGCGCTGCCGGGGCGGCTGGCGCAGATTGCGCCGTACATGGCGGCGGATGACTGGCTGGGTTCGTATCGGGAATTTGCGGTGATGGAGCAGGTACTGCGGGGAATTGGCCGGCGCCTGACACGGCCCGAAGAACTGGGCCATGCCATGCAGGAATTACGAGCGCTGTACGAGCCGTTGAGCGAGGACTTTCGGGTGTTTTACCCAGAACTGCAGCGGTTCTCAAATAGCCAGTTGGCAATACAACTATAAATGTGGGAGCGGGCTTGCTCGCGAAAGCGGTGGGTCAGCTAATGAATCTGCTGACTGATGCACCGCCTTCGCGAGCAAGCCCGCTCCCACATTTTTCACCGTGCTCGCTTTAGGCCGCGAATGCTGGCCGCGCTGGCATTTGCTCAGCTTCTGGAAGGGGGCCAAACAACGCCTTCTGCACCGCCTGCTGCGCCTGGAACGCCAGCGCCGCACGTTCCTGCCCGGCGCAGGCAATCGGCTTGAGCAGATGAATTTCCACATCGCCCTGATCATTGCCAAACAACCGCATCAGGTGCGAGAGCAAATCATCATCGCCAATGAACGGTGCCAGCGGGTCGATTTTGCCGTCGCGCAGATAACGAATCGCCACCGGTTGCAACGATACGTCGGCATCAATCGCACTGGCCAATAACCGCCCGTGGAACGTACGCAGTGTGCGGCCGTCGGTGGTGGTGCCTTCCGGGAACATCAACAGCGGGTGTTTTTGTTCCAGGTGACGCGTCATCTGTTTGCGGATCAACTGGCTGTCACCTGAACCACGACGGATAAACAGGCTGCCGGCCTTGGCTGCCAACCAGCCCGCCACCGGCCAAGTGCGTACCTCGGCCTTGGACAGGAACGACATCGGCGCCACCATCCCCAGCAGCGGAATGTCGGTCCACGACACATGGTTGCTGACCCACAACATGGACTGCTGCGGCAACTCACCGTGAACGGTTACGCGAAAGGGCAGGGCGTTGGTCAACCTCGCCATGAAAAAACGCGACCAGCGCTGACGCCGCACCATCGAGTTGGCCACCCCCAAACGTTCAAATACGCCAAACACACTGGCCATGGTCAAACCCAGGGCCACCACTACCAGCACGCGAGCAATTCGCCCGTACACCCGAAGGCGGCTCATCACATGGCTGCCTTGAAGTGGCGGGCATAACGCGGGCACAGTTCGTCGCGCTTGAGCAGGATGAACACGTCGGCGACCTGGAAGTCTTCGTCCCAGCAGGGTTCGCCGCAAATCTTCGCGCCCAGGCGCATGTAGGCCTTGAGCAGGGGCGGCATTTCAGCGATGACGTTGGATGGCAGGTCCAGCGCTGGCAGTGGCTTTTTCGGCTCGGCCCGCAGGTGTTCGTTGCACAGGTAGCGTTCGCGCAGGCGCTGCATGATCGCGTGGGCCTGGATGCCGCCGTCGTGCATCGGGATGCTCGCGCAGCCCATCAGGTAGCTGTAGCCGCCCTGGTTGAGCACTTCGGCCAACTCGCCCCACAACACCGCGATGGTGCCACCGTTGCGGTAGGCGGGGTCGACGCAGGTGCGGCCGATTTCCAGGATCGGGCCTTTGAGGTGCAGCAGGCCGTGGAGGCTGAATTCTTCTTCACTGTAGAAGCGGCCCAGGGTGCTGGCGGCCTGGTGGTCGAGCAAACGGGTGGTGGCGACGAGTCGACCGCTGTTCAAATCCCGCACGCCGATGTGGCTGCAGTGAACATCATAGTCATCCATGTCCAGGCCCAGTTCAGCGCCTTTCAGCTTGGCGTGGAATTCGCCGCTGAACACGTTGAAGCGCAGGGCCTGGGCTTCCTGCAAAGCCTGAGCGCCGATCAGGCGTTCGGCTTGCAGGCGGCGTTCATTGCCGGTGTCGCTGATGCGGGCGATCTGAGTCATGGCGAGTCTCCGAGTGCCGGCCAGGGTTGCGGCCGGTCGACTTGTTTGTGCCATGTCAGGCTATGTAGGGCCGGTGTCATCTCCATGAAGTTACGGTGACGCTTAGATGACAGGCGTTTCGCCGGTGGGTGCTGTGTTTTTTGTGTACATATCCGTTGCTGCGGTAACGGCTGCTTAGGGTTCCGCTCTTACAGCGGGTCACTTTTGGCAAACGCCCCAAAAGTAACCAAAAGGTCTTTGCC
>NZ_JAAAFU010000052.1:0-8495 GCF_019352905.1 Pseudomonas sp. Xaverov 83
GGCGGGGCAGAGCCCTTTGCTTACTTTGGGGCTTTTCCAAAGTGAGCCGCTGTAAGAGCGGAACCATAAGTCGCCGTTACCTAAATAACGGATATGTACTCCCCCCCAAAAAAACGCTCAGCGCCCCCTAGCGAACAATCTTGTCCACCTGAATCCCCAGCTTCTTCAACCGATACCAAAAACTGCGCTCAGAAATCCCGATCTTCTGCGCCGCCGCAGCCTGCACCCCATTGCTCTCCTGCAACGCGGCCATGATGTATGCCTTCTCCACCTCGGCCAGCGCCGCATCCAGGTCGTGCGGCACACCCGGCCCGTTGCTGAGGATCGCACCCACCCCGTCTTCAGCCGGCTTCGAAGCAAACAGATACGCCGGCAAATCAATGTCCTCGATCACCGGCGTCGCCGCAACGATGGTCGCCCGCTCCACACAGTTCTGCAGCTCGCGAATATTGCCCGGCCAAGAATACGCCGCCATGGCCTGCAATGCCTCAGGGCTGAAACCGGTGATGCGTTTACCCGCCGTAGCACTCAAGGTCTGGGCAAAGTGCCGAGCCAGCGGCGCAATGTCTTCCACTCGCTCACGCAGGGCCGGCAGCGGAATCGGGAATACATTGAGGCGGTAGTAAAGGTCTTCACGAAACTCTTTGTTCGCCACCGCATCCAGCAAATTCTTGTTGGTGGCGGCGATCACCCGCACGTCCACCTTGCGCTCCCGCGGGTCGCCCACCGGCTCGATCACCCGCTCCTGCAAGGCCCGCAGGATTTTCGCCTGCAGCGCCAACGGCATGTCACCCACTTCATCCAGAAACAGTGTGCCCTTGTCCGCCTGCTGGAAGCGCCCGACCCGGTCCGCCACGGCGCCGGTGAAGGCGCCCTTGCGGTGGCCGAACATCTCGCTTTCCAGCAAGCCTTCGGGAATCGCCGCGCAGTTGACCGCCACAAACGGCTTGTCGGCACGATTGCCGTGTTTGTGGATGGCACGGGCGACCATCTCTTTGCCGGTGCCGCTTTCGCCCGTCAGCAGCACCGTCGCGTTGCTGTCGCGCACCGAGTCCACGGCGTGCAGCACGCGGCGAAACGCCGGGCTGTCGCCCACCAGGCTGTCGAACTGCGCATGCTCATCCAGTTCGGCACGCATGCGTGCGTTGTCGCGCATGATGTCGCGAAACTGCAGGGCCTTGGCCACGGTGATGTCCAGCTCGTCGATGTCGAACGGCTTGGCGATGTAGTCGTAGGCGCCGTTGCGCATCGACTGCACCGCGTTTTTCACGGTGCTGTAGGCGGTCATCACGATCACCGGCAGGTGGGGGTAACGCACCTTGATTTCCGCCAGCAGCGCCGGCCCGTCCATGCCGGGCATGCGCCAGTCGCTGATCACCAGGTCGATGTCTTCCTGCTCCAGCACCTTGAGCGCGTGCAGGCCGTTGCCAGCGGTAAACACCTGGATCCCGCTCTGGCTCAAGGCCGACGAGAGCAAGTCACAGAGCTTGGGTTCGTCATCGACTACCAATACGTTATGCGTCATCACCATCCTCATCATCGCCGTCGTCTGCACCCTGAGCCGGAATGTACAGGCTGAAGGTGGCGCCGGCATCTTTCTCGCTGACACATTCGATGCTGCCGTCATGACTTTCCATGATCGAGAAGACTTTGGCCAGACCCAAGCCGGTGCCCGAGGCCTTGGTGGTGACGAATGGCGTGAAGATCCGCTCGATCATGTCCGACGGAATGCCCTCGCCGGTATCGGCGATGCTGATCACCGTGTTGCCATTCACACTGCGGATGCCCAGGGTCAGGCGGCCGCCTTCGGGCATGGCATCGATGGCGTTGAGAATCAGGTTGAGGCACGCCTGCTTGAGCTGCTTGGCATCGGCGTAGATCGTCGCGCCGGGGGCCTGGTCATCGATATGGGCGTCGATGTTATGGGTCGACAACTCTGGCCCGCAGAAGCCGAGGATTTCCTCCACCACCGGCCGTGCCGCTTGCACCGTGCGCAACGGCGCGCTGGGTTTGGCGAAGTCGAGGAATTCGGTGATCAGGTCGTTGATCCGGCTGACTTCGCTGATCACGTATTCAAGGTGGCGCTTGTCGGTTTCCGGCAAATCGGCGCGGCGGTGCAGCAACTGGGTGGCGGTCTTGATAATGCCCAGCGGGTTGCGAATTTCGTGGGCCAGGCCCATGGCCACTTCGCCCAGGGCATGCAGGCGGTCACGGCGGCGCAGCTGCGCTTCCAGGTGATGCAACTCACCGAGGCGCTCGGTCATGTGGTTGAAGGTGCTGCTCAGTTGCGCCAGCTCGTCGCCGCCGCTGACCGCCACACGGTGCTGATAGTTGCCCGAGATCACTGCACTGACGCCTTCGGACAGATCCCGCAACGGCCGGGTCAGGCGCTGGGACACCAACATGCCGGCACCGAGCGACAGCGCCGAGCTGAGCAGGAAGATCAACACGAACAGATTGCTCTGGTTCACCAGGCCCACCAGGCTGGTGTGCCGCAGCAAGCCACTGAAGATCACCCCTTGCAGCTCGCCGGCATCATTGAAGATCGGCCAGTACAAACCGCTGTAGTTACTGGTGAACTGTTCGCTGGGCTGCTTGGTACTGCGCAGCGCGGCTTCGATACTCGAAGGAATCCGGTTGGGGTGATCGACGAAGCGCTGGGTGGAGAAAATCTCCGAGAAACCGCTGGGGTTGGCCAGGTACAAACGCAGGTCCAGGGAGTGCACATCGGCCACACTGGTCAGGAAACTACTGTCCAGGTACGTGGCCACCAGCAGTTGATAGTCGACACCGTCCTCGCTGGTTTCAAAAGTGGACACCACCACGCCCGTGGTCACGCCCGCCACCTGGACTGTCTGCAACACCGCATTACTCGCCAGGTTGATTTGCTTGACGATGTCGTCGGCGGCGGTGGTGAACACGATCTTGTGGTCACTGCTGCGGATCAACGCGACCACGTCGATGTCGGTGGCGGCGGCAATGTCGGCGGTCAGCTTGTCGTGCTTGGCGGCCTGGCGCGAAGAAGGCGGTTTGGTGTAGCGCAGGAACAGCTGGGCGACCCGGGCATTGTCGTGGAGGATGTCGCCGATCTCGTCCTTGACGATCTTGGTCGACTCCTGCAGCCAGATACGCACGTTGCTGTCGAAAATCTGCGACAACGTCGTCGCGGCAAGCTCCGCCGCGATCATCGTCGGAATCACGGTGACCAGCCAGAACGCCAACACCAGCTTGCGCTGGACGCTCCAACGCGAAATGGCAAAGGGGCGGGCTTTTGGGCGGGTCTTGTTGATCATCAGGTTTCGCTTATCGCAGCAGCCATGGCAGGGTCGGATCGATCCGGTCGGAGAAACACTTTTGCTACAAACAGCGCACGGTTGACCAGCCAGTTACGGTGGCGGAAAAACATGCTGTTGCCCTGAAACTCGCAGCCCAGCAGCAGCTTGCTGGCATAGCCGGCCTGACCGCATTCATATAACGCAATATTGTTGCGAATGCAGTACTCGACATTGGTTAGCCAACTGCGCACGGCCAGGTTGTATTCGCGGCTGTAATCACTGTCTTCGCCGAAAAACTTGTCAATCAGGCGATCCTGGTTGAGCAGGATCAGGTTGAACGCCACCAGTTGCTCGTCCACCCAATAAAGCACACAGACCGCACGTTCTTGCAGCTGTTCAAGGATACCGGTGAAATAGCCTGCCGGCAGTCGCTCGAACTGCAGGTCGGAGCGTTCCAGGGTGGCCTCATACAACGCCATGATGCGCGGCAATACATCGTCGATATTACGTCGCCACTCAACGCGAGGGCTTGGCGCACGCAGTTTGCGGCGCAAGTCCTTGCGGGTGGCTTTGTCCAGGGAACCCAGGTAGGCGTCCACTGAACCAAAAGGGATTGGCAACAAAGCCGTTGGCAGGCTGGGCATGCTCTGGAAGCCCGCGCCAAGGCAGCTGTTTGACCAGGCTTCATCCTTGGTCGGTGCGTCCTTGACCGCCACCAGCCCAACACCCAATGTATCGGCATCCTGGCGCGCGGCAGCGAGCAATTGCGCAAGCAACGCCTCGCGCCCTGATTCGGGAACGTGGCTGGCGATACCCGCATTGCACTGTTCTGCCACCGGCGAACCGATGGCATACAGGCCCAACTTCAAAACACCCGGCCACAGTCGCTCCAGGCGCTCGGTAAAGCGCTTACCTACGCCCGACACTGTCGTGTCGAGGCGATAACGCGTGATGAACGCCGGCGCGACCGCTACCAGCGTTGCATCGTCAAACACCGCAAGATAGCGCCACTGAAAATCATCGATAGCGGCATTTTCCACGGCCACGTAATAGTCCCAATCCTCCAGGGCATCGGGAAAACAGTCGTTCCAGGCACTGCGTTCGATGGCCCGAATGGTCGAAAAGGCTTGGGCGGTAATCACGTCTGATCCTTAGGGTTCAAGCCAACTGTCGATAATCTTCAGGAGCCTCTGTGGCATGTGCGTGTTGCTCGACAAACTCGGCACTCAACTCGATCACCCGGCGGTATTGCAGGTCGACGGTGATCATGTGGTAGCAGTTGTCCAGCAGGATCTTGGTCACGGGGCCGCCGAGGTGGCGTTCCACGTAATCGGCGTTCCAGCGGCTGGTGATGTCATCCTCGATGGAGTGCAGCACCAGGGCCGGGGTCTTGATCGACGGCATGAGTTTCTTCACCACGGCGTTCATCCAGTGCAACTCACGCACCGTGACGCCCTCCATGGTCAACAGCCCCGCCTCACTGCTCTCCCCTTCCTTCATTTGCCGCTCGACGATAGCCCGAAGGCGCTCGTTCTTGATGCCATAGGGCGGCTTTTCAGTGAAGCGGAACAGGCGCACACCAAAGGGAATGCGGATCAGCAAGGGCGTGATGAATGCCATCTTGTTGATGCTCCAGCCGTCGTACTTCAACGTGGTGGAGTACATCAACAAGCCTGCGACCTGGCCCGGAAACTGCGACGCCACGTACATCGACATCACCGCGCCCATCGACAGACCGCCGACAAACACCTGCTCGTGGCGCTGTTTCACGCCGACGAATGTCTTGCGCACGCCTTCGTACCAGTCCTGCCAGCCAGTGGCTTGCAGGTCGCTGTTGTCCCCGCAGTGCCCGGCCAGGGTCGGCACGTACACCGTGCAGTTCCCGGCCTTGGCCAAACCCTGGGCCACCCGACGGAGTTCCGTCGGGGTGCCCGTCAGGCCGTGGATCAACAGGATCCCGACCGGACCGCTACCGAGAACGAAGCCGGCATCACCTTCACCGAGGTCGATCTCGTGGCTGATCACCGTTTGGTCGCTCGCACAAGCAGTTGCTCGAGCAGCTTCAGGCCCAGGTCGATTTCCGGGTAGCTGATTTCCAGCGATGGAGCCAGGGTGATCACGTTTTTGTAGTAGCCGCCCACGTCGAGGATCAGGCCGAGTTTCTGACCGTCAACCACCATGTCGCCCTTCATGCCTTCCTCGACCATGTAGTCCAGGGTCGCCTTGTCCGGAGTGAAGCCGTCCGGGCCGCAGATTTCGCAGCGCAGGGCCAGGCCCAGGCCATCGACGTCGCCGATGATCGGGAAGCGCTTCTGCAGCTCTTGCAGGCCGGCCAGGAAGTATTTGCCCTTGGCCATGACCATCGCGCCGTAGTCGACTTCGCTGGTCATCTTGAACATTTCCAGGCCTACCGCGGTGCCCAACGGGTTCGACGCGAAGGTGGAGTGAGTGGAGCCTGGCGGGAAAATCTTAGGGTTGATCAACTCTTCCTTGGCCCAGATGCCGCCCAGCGGGTTCAGGCCGTTGGTCAGTGCCTTGCCGAAGACGATCACGTCAGGTTTGACGTCGAAGTGTTCGATCGACCACAGCTTGCCGGTACGCCAGAAGCCCATCTGGATTTCGTCGACGACCATCAGGATGCCGTGCTGGTCGAGGACCTGCTTGAGCTCGCTGTAGAAGTTCATCGGCGGGATCACGTAGCCGCCGGTGCCCTGGATCGGCTCGACGTAGAAGGCCGCGTATTCGCTCTGGCCGACTTTCGGGTCCCACACGCCGTTGTATTCAGTTTCGAACAGACGGGCGAACTGCTGCACGCAGTGGCTGCCGTATTCTTCCTTGGTCATGCCTTTCGGGCCACGGAAGTGGTACGGGAACGGGATGAAGTTGGCGCGCTCGCCGAAGTGGCCGTAGCGGCGACGGTAGCGGTAGCTCGAGGTGATCGACGAAGCGCCGAGGGTACGGCCGTGGTAGCCGCCTTCGAAGGCAAACATCAGGCTCTTGCCGTTGGTGGCGTTACGCACAACCTTCAGGGAGTCCTCGATGGACTGCGAACCGCCCACGTTGAAGTGCACGCGACCGTCGAGGCCGAATTTTTTCTTGGCGTCGACTGCGATCATTTCCGACAGCTCGATCTTGCCTTTGTGCAGGTACTGGCTGGCGATTTGCGGCAGGGTGTCGATCTGCTGTTTCAGCGCGTTGTTCAGGCGCGGGTTGGCGTAACCGAAGTTAACGGCCGAGTACCACATTTGCAGGTCGAGGTAAGCCTGGTCTTCGGTGTCCCACACGTAGGAGCCTTCGCAACGGCTGAAAATACGCGGAGGGTCGATGTAGTGAACGGTATCGCCGTAGGAGCAGTACTTGGCTTCTTTATCCAGAAGAACCTGGTCTTCTGCGGTAGCGATGCGGATATCAGACATGGTGGAAGAGTTCCTGATTGTCGGAAGAGGTGCTGAAAGCGTTGGCGTTGGCGGCGATGCCCTGAGGCAGCTTGGCCAGCAATGCCGGCAGTTCGGCGAAGGTGTCGAACCGCGCGTAAGGAATGTTGTTGGTTTCGCAGTAATCGGCCAGGCTGGCCTTGGCGAAGACGAAGTCGGCGGTGGAGGCCACGCACATGTCGGACTTGCCGTCGCCGATCACCAGCACGCGCTTGTTGCGCGGCGTGGACTTGCACTTGCAGTTGCCGGAAGCAGCACGGCAGGCGTCGCTGGAATACGGGAAGTCGATGCGCCAGCTGTTCTGGTCGACCTGGCGGAGGCGGTTGGCGAGGATTGGCAGCAAGGTCACATAGTTGCGCGACAGAATCCGCGCGATGCCTTGTTCGATGCCATCGCTGACCACTTCAATGGAAGCGCCCAGACCCATGACATGGTCGACGAAGTCCGGGAAGTCCGGGTCGATCTCCACACTGTCGAAATACGCCAGCAACTCGGCCGGGGTTGCCTTGATCAGCGCCAGTTGACGGCTCAGGCATTCGCGCGAACCGATGTGCCCATCCAGCCATTCCTGCTCGATGGTTTCCCACTCTGGGCCGGCGAAGCGTTGGAGGACGTTGTCGATGACGTCGGTGGGAGTGATGGTCCCGTCGAAGTCACACACGATATGCCATTGGATCATCTGCATTTACCTATGAAGTAGGAACGCGCTGTTGCGCTTGCAGGGGATAGAGCATGGAGCGTGCCAAGTGCCACCATCCCCCGTTTTCAAAGGGTTTGGCGGGTATCGACGTGTAGTTGTGTCGAAACCGGCTACAATTTTTGTAGCTTGCTACAACCTAGATGAGTGCTTGCCTAAGGCAGGGCGTTTGCGCGTTCATGCGCGCATGTTCACAAAAGGATATGGCTTCATGTTCAGGGTTACTTTTGCTGTATTTGCCGGTTTATTTGGACTGTGGAGTGTTTCGAGCGCGGCGCTGGCGGACGGGATTACCGGTGAAGCGGGCGTGGGCGTCAGCTATCAACCCCATGATCCGACGGGCAGCCGCTACGAAACGCAGCCGATTCCTTATTTCGACCTGGATTGGGGGAGTGTCAGCCTGGGTAGCGACGATGGGCTGACCTGGAGTGCCCTCAATACCCATGGCTTTACTGCTGGGCCTTATATCAACTACTTGCCGGGGCGGACGGCGAACGGTTCGTTGCGGGGCTTGCGGGACGTTCCGGATATGGCGGAGGTCGGGGGGTTCATTCAGTACGCTCCGGCTGAGTTCTGGCGGGTGTATGCACAGGTGGGTCAGGCCGTGGGCGGTGGGCATGATCAAAGTGGGGTGGTGGGTAAGCTCGGCGGGGAGTTGGGGTATCCGATGGGCCGCGGGATTATCGGCAGCACCGGTTTGATGGCGCATTTCGCCGATGCTCGGCAGGCGCAGACGTTTTTTGGGGTAGATGCCAATGAGGCTGCGGCTTCGGGGTTTCGGCCGTATAACGCCAGTGCCGGGTTTCAGAACCTGACGTTGACGCAGAGTTTTGAGTTTCCCCTGGATGCGAAGTGGTCGCTGTTGACCAGTGCCAGCTGGATTCACTTGGTGGGGTCGGCGGCCAATAGCAGTATTGTCAAGGAGACCGGGGATGTGAATCAGGGGCAGGTGCAGGGGGCTATCAGCTACAAGTTTGATTGAGCTGGGGGGGGCATATCCGTTGCTGCGGTAACGGCCTCTTATGGTTCCGCTCTTACAGCGGCTCACTTTTGAACAGCGCAAAAGTAAGCAAAACGCTCTTGCCCCAC
>NZ_JAAAFU010000053.1:0-90593 GCF_019352905.1 Pseudomonas sp. Xaverov 83
CGTTCGGCCAGCGTGGTTTAACGGGGCGCCTAAGATCAAAATCAAAAGCAGATCAAGAGCACAGCGGCCTACCGGCCGGCTTGAGTGTTAGAAGCCAGATCAAAGGCCAGAGCGAAAGCAGAGCTGCTTTTCTGTGGGAGCTGGCTTGCCTGCGATGCAGACACCTCGGTGTATCAGGTACACCCAGTTGATGCCATCGCAGGCAAGCCAGCTCCCACATTTGACCGTGCCCGCTTTAGCTTTTGATTTGGCTTTTGCTTCACCACACTCAAGCCGGCCGGTAGGCCGCTGTGCTCTTGCTTTTGATCTGGCCTTTGATCTTGATCTGCGGGCCCCGTCAACCACGATGGCCGCAAGTAGGCACGGTGGAGCGGGTAAATCGGCAGGGATGCCGATTTAGCCGCGCCGGGCCATGGATGGCCCGTCGCGGCGGCCCGCGGAACCGGGCCGGAGTGCGGGCATGCCGAGCCTAGGCGAGGCACCGAGTGGTGGGGCAAAGACCTTTTGGTTACTTTTGGCTGGGCCGGCATTCCGAGCGTTTGCCAAAAGTGACCCGCTGTAAGAGCGGAACCATAAGCCGCCGTTACCTAAATAACGGATATGTACTCAAACTTCATTTCCCACAAAAACCTTAAGCTGCACCCGATATCGCACCAACGGCAACGGCTCATCATGTTCCACCACGGTCTTTTCAGTCTGCGGCTCAGCCACAAACCCAAGCGCCCGATAGAAACCCAGAGCACGCCGATTCCCCTGCACCACCCAAACGGTCGCACTGATAAAACCGGCCTCGATCAACTGCTCCCGAACCCGCCCCCAAAGCCGCGTACCAATCCCCTGCCCCCAGATCCCAGGCAACAGATTAAGCGCACGCAGTTCTCCAGTAACCAGCGGCGCATCCACATCCCGACTGCTACCAAACGACGCCCACGCCACGAGCTCCCCGTCCAACTCCACCACCCACACCGACAAGGTGCCACCACCTATGGCCTGGGCCAGAAACGCCGTGCGCTGTGACACCCCGCTGTTCAGGTCAGCAAGAAAACGCTCGGACAAAATCTCCCGGTACGCAGCCTGCCAGGTCTGCAAATGAATGTGCGCCAACCGCGGCGCATCTTCCACCCTGGCAGCCCTGAAATACAGAACCCCCTCAGGCACACCACTCACGCCGGAAACCGCAACGGCAACGCCGGCTTCAGCAACGCCGCCGGATCCCGATAACGCGCGCCAAAATGATCACTCGGCAACCGAGCCCGCCCGGCCCCAAATAACCGCTCCCGCAGCGTCTCCCCCTCGTTGTACCGCTCACGAAACCGCCCCCGACGACGCAACTCCGGCACCACCAATTCAATAAAATCCCGCGCCGTTTCAAACGACAGATACTGCCTCAGGTTGATCCCATCGATCCCATCCTCATCCAGCCATTTCTCAATCGCATCAGCCACCACCGTAGGTGTACCGGCAACGAAAAAACGCTCACGGTTGAAGCCGCCAAGCTGGGCCAAGACCGCGCCCACAGTGGAGTCCGCTTTGTACCGGCTCAAACTCTCCCACCCCTTGACCCGCCGACTCACCAGATCACTGATCAAGGTATCCCGCGAATACGCCGTCAAATCAATCGCCGATTGCCCATGAGCCAGCGACGCCTCAACACTCACCAGCCTGCGATAACTGTCGAGCTTGGCACTCACCTCCTCATCGGTACGCCCGACGATCACCCCCGCCATCACAATAAACTTCAACCCCGCCGGATCGCGATCATGCTCAACTGCCTTCTGCCGCATCGCCTGGATATTCGCCCGCACCGCCGGTGCATCATTACCCCCGGTAAACACCACTTCAGCATGCCGCCCGGCAAACTCGATGCCCGCCGGTGACCCGGTGGCCTGAAACAACACCGGCGTACGTTGCCGCGAAGGCTGGCACAAGTGCGGACCGGCAACCTTGAAGTGCTCCCCCACGTGGTTGATATAGCGCACCTTGTCCGGATCGGTGTAGATCCGCCGCTCGCGGTCGACAATCACCGCGTCGTCGTCCCAGGAGCCTTCCCAAAGTTTGTACAACACGTCCAGATATTCGTCGGCGATCTCGTAACGGTGATCATGGACCACCTCAGTGTCGTGCCCGAAGTTGCGCGCCGCGTTCGGCAGGTACGAGGTGACGATATTCCAGCCCACCCGCCCCTTGGTCAGGTGATCGAGGGTACTCATGCGCCGCGCGAAGGCGAACGGCGGTTCGTAGGTGGTGGAAAAGGTCGCGCCGAAACCAAGGTTCTTGGTCACCCCGGCCATCGCCGGAATCACCAGCAGCGGGTCGTTGCTGGGGATCTGCATGCCTTCCCGCAACGAGGTTTCAGGGCCATCGCGAAAACGGTCGTAGGTGCCAATCACGTCGGCCAGGAACACACCGTCAAAGGTGCCGTATTCCAGCAACTGCGCCAGCTCGGTCCAGTAGTCGAGGTCGTTGAAGCGGTGCCGGTTGTTGTCCGGGTGCACCCACAAACCATGGACGATGTGACTGACGCAGTTCATCTCAAACAAATTCACGTGCAGTTGCTTGGGCACCTGGAGCACTCCTTTCGTAGATACGTTTTCCAATACGTCAGATCGCGACGTTCAGGTAGAACGGGACTGGCGTGTAGTCGGTTTCAAGGGTCGGGATCGCGTCGATCAGCGCGCGGGTATAGGCATGGGCCGGGCGGTCGAACACGGCGCGTACCGAGCCGGACTCCACCACTTCGCCGGCCTTCATCACCAGTACGCGTTCACTGACGTGATTGATCACCCCCAGGTCGTGGGAGATGAACAGGCAGGCCAGGCCGAGGCGGCGCTTGAGGTCGTCGAGCAGCTCCAGGATCTGTGCCTGTACCGACACGTCCAGCGCCGAGACCGGTTCATCGCAGATAAGGATTTGGGGCTCGGAAGCCAGGGCCCGGGCAATCGCAATCCGTTGGCGTTGGCCGCCGGAGAGTTCGATAGGCCGGCGGGACAAGGCGCTGGCATCGAGGCGCACCAGTTCCAGCAGTTCCAGGGCACGGTCGCGTCGTATGTGACGAGGAACGCCGGCCACCACCAGCGCTTCGAACAACACACGCTGCACGGTGTAGCGCGGGTCGAAGGAGCTGAGGGGGTCCTGGAACACCACTTGCACCGCACGCCGGGCTTCGCGTTTTTGCCGGGTGTCGAGGTCGGACCAGCGCTGGCCCTTGATCCATACCTCGCCGGCATCGGCGGTTTCCAGGCCAAGTATCAGGCGGGTCAAGGTGGTCTTGCCGCAGCCCGATTCGCCCACCACTCCCAGGGTTTCGCCACGACGCAGTTGCAACGACACCTGGTTCAGCACCGTGCGGGTCTTGCCGTCGGGGCCAACAAAGGTTTTGGACAGATCACGCGCTTCCAGCAGTACTTCGCCCTGGGGCGCAGGCTCGGGTTCGACCGCCGTGAGCAACCGCCGTGTGGGCTGGAAGTGCACGGCCTTGCCCGCCCGCAGCAGCAGTTGTGTATACGGATGACGCGGGTCTTGCAGGACCTGCTCGGTGCTGCCCTCCTCCACGATCACCCCGTGGCGCATCACCGCCACGCGATCGGCCAGGCGCGAGACCACCGACAGGTCATGGCTGACCATCAGCAGCGCATTGTCCTCACCCCGCAGGCTTTCCAGCAGCGCGATAACTTGGGCCTGCACCGTGGCGTCCAGTGCCGTGGTGGGCTCATCGGCAATGATCAGCCGTGGGTTGCAGGCGATGGCCGAGGCGATCAACGCACGCTGGCGCAAACCGCCGGAAAGTTGCCAGGGGTATTGGCTGGCGCGCAGCTCCGGTTCCGGCACGCCAACATCCCGCAGCAGCTCCAGCACCCGCAGGCGGCGCGCTTCCAGACCCAACGTGGTGTGCAGGTGCAACGGTTCTTCAATCTCGGCACCGACGCGGCGCAGCGGGTCCAGCGCGCCGAGTGCGTCCTGCATCACAAAGCCGATGCTCGCGCCGCGCAGTTGCTGCCAGGCCCGTTCGTTAAGCTGGCGCAGGTCGACGCCCTGGAAGGCCAGCTTGGCGGCCTGGACGTGGGCGTCCTTGCCCGTGAGGCCGGCCAGGGTGCGGGCGGTGACGCTTTTGCCGGAGCCCGACTCCCCCACCAGCGCCAGGCATTCACCACGATGCAACTGCAGACTGACACCGTGTAACACCGGCTCGGCCTGGCCAAAACGGACCGTCAGGTCGCGGATGTCGACCAGCGGGCCGAGGGTGTGGATGTTCATCGTCATAGGGGCTTTCCTTCGCTGCGGCGCAAGAGTTCGCGGCCGATGGCACTGATGGAGACAACGGTCAGGGTGATGATCAGGGCGGGCCAGGCCACCAGCCACGGCGCATTGGCCAGGAAGCTGCGTCCGATGGACATCATCCCGCCCCACTCTGGCGCCGGCGGCGGTGCGCCAAAGCCGAGGAAGCTCAAGGCGGCGCCGGCGGTGATCGCGCCGCCGACGCCGATGGTGGCGAGGATCAGCACCGGCTTGAACGCATTCGGCAGGATGTGCCGCAGCACCACCGCCAGATGGGATTGGCCGAGGGTGACAGCGGATTCGACGTAGCCGGCGTTGCGCACATTCAGGGTTTGCGCCCGCACCAGCCGCGCATAACGCGGCACGCCGGCGATGCCTATCGCGAGAATCAGGTTGGCCGTGCCCTGGCCGAAAAACGTGATGATCACCAGCGCCAGCAACAGGTCGGGAAACGACAGCAACACGTCGATACCGCGCATCAGGGCGCCATCCAGCCAGCGCGGCCCCAGGCCGGCGATCAACCCAAGCAAGGTGCCCCAGGCCAGTCCCAGCGCCGTAGCGGCGATGCCCATGAACAGCGACGAGCGCACGCCATAAATCAACCGGCTGAGCACATCGCGCCCGTTCTCATCGGTGCCCAGCCAATACACGTTGCTCGGTGCCTGGAATGCCAGGCGCGCCGACGCCTCCAGCGGGTCATAGGGCGCCAGCCATTGCGGAACAACGGCGGCCAACAGCAGCAACGCAACAAACACCCCGGCGAGCAATAGGCCGGGCCGCAGCCGGGTCAGCCCGGCAAGACGCAACGGGCGAATGCCGCTCAACGTTTCAATGGTTTGCGTCATGCCAGGCTCCTCGTTCTAGGGCGCAGGGTTGGGAATGCGCTGGTGGATGGCATGGATCTGCGCCTTGATCTCGTCGCTGAGGCTCACGTCCAGCGCGCCGAGGTTGTCGCGCAATTGCGCCAGGCTGGTTTGCCCGGTGAGTGCGCTGGTGACGAAGGGTTTGTCGATGATGAAGGCCAGGGCCAACTGGGCCGGGGTCAGGCCGTGTTGCCGGGCAATTTCCACGTAGCCGGTGATGGCTTCCTGGGCCGAGGCGCTGTCATAGCGGTTGAAGGTGCGGTACACCGCCGACAGCCGCGAACCCTCGGGACGTGCGCCGCCCAGGTATTTGCCGGTGAGCGCACCGAAGGCCAGCGGCGAGTACGCCAGCAGGCCGACGCCTTCGCGGTGGGTGAACTCCGAGAGGCCGCCCTCGTACAGGCGATTAAGCAGGCTGTAGGGGTTTTGCACGCTGGCAATCCGCGGCAGGCCGAGGCGTTCGCTTTGCTTGAGAAACTCGGCCACACCCCACGGGGTTTCGTTGGAAACGCCGATGTGACGCACCTTGCCGGCCTTGACCTGATCGGCCAGCACCGCCAGGGTTTCCTCGATGGCCACGCTCTGGTTGTCTGCCTGATAGGGATATTCGCGCTGGCCAAAGATGTTGGTGGTGCGGTCGGGCCAGTGCAGTTGGTAGAGGTCGAGGTAGTCGGTGTTCAGGCGTTTGAGGCTGCCGTCCAGGGCTTCGACGATGTTGCGCCGGTCGTGGTGGCTGAGGCCGTCGCGGATGTGCTGCTGGCTGCTGGGGTCACGGGCCGGGCCGGCGATTTTGCTCGCCAGGATCACCTCGTCCCGGCGACCACTGGCCGCCAGCCAACTGCCGATGTAGTGCTCGGTGGTGCGCCAGGTTTCGGCCTTGGTGGGCGTGGGGTACATCTCGGCGGTGTCGATGAAGTTGATGCCTTCGGCCAGCGCCAAATCAATCTGCTGATGGGCATCGGTTTCGGTGTTCTGGTGGCCCCAGGTCATGGTGCCCAGGCCCAGCACGCTGACTTGGATGTCGCTGTGGCCCAGTTGGCGGTAACGCATGGGTGATCCTTTTTTATTCAAGGGTTGAAGGCTCATACCGCACTCGCTTCGTCGCGAGCGGCCTGCTGCTCGGCGTCGGCGGCTTGCAGACTGCGCCAGGCGGCGGTGGGGGTGACGTCGTTGAGGTAGTAGTTGCCCAGGGCGCGTTCGCGAAAGATCGCCGGGTTATGGGAGGCCAGGGTGCGCGCGTTGCGCCAATGCCGGTCGAAGCGACGCGACTCGCTGGTGGCGGAGGCGCCGCCGACTTCGAACAGCAGCGTGGTGGCTTCCAGCACCTGTTCCAGCACGATCTGTTGCGCCTGATAGGCACGGATCTCGGCCTCGGTGTAATGCTGTTCGTTGGCGTAGCCACCCTGCTCTGCTTCGTGCACCTCCTGAAGGACCTCGGCAACGACCAGCACCTGAGTGCGAGCGGCATAGGCCAGGCTCGACAGGCGACCGATCACCCGCTGCACCAGCGGATCATCCTTGGGGCTCGATTGCCCCGGCACGCCAAACGCGCGGGTGCGGCCTTTGACGAATTCGGTGGCATCGCGCAGCACCGCATTCGCGATGCCGGCCAGGGTCGCCAGGTG
Organism: Pseudomonas sp. Xaverov 83; assembly: GCF_019352905.1. Taxonomy (NCBI): domain Bacteria; kingdom Pseudomonadati; phylum Pseudomonadota; class Gammaproteobacteria; order Pseudomonadales; family Pseudomonadaceae; genus Pseudomonas; species Pseudomonas sp. Xaverov 83. The sequence continues at coordinate 6,764 of NZ_JAAAFU010000053.1, forward strand.
GAACAGCTGGTAGAACGCGCTCAGGTAGGACTCGGCGCGCAGCTCGTCTTTCTTGAAGCGTCGCACGATGTGCTGCGCCGGTACGTCGACCGCCTTGAAGCGGGTGGTGCCGCTGCCGGTGAGGCGCTGACCGAAGCCGTCCCAGTCATCCTCGACGGTGACGCCTGGCGCATCGGTACGCACCGCGAGGCTGACAAAATCCTCGCCATCCAGGGCGACGGCGGCGATCCAGTTGGCGTACAGCGTGCCGGTGCAGTAGTACTTCTCGCCGTCCAGCTGCCAGCCGGAATCGACTGCGCTGAGGGTCACCGAGTTGCGGGTGGTATCGGTGCGCTCGGCCATGGCGGCGCCCCACAGTTCGCCGTCGACGACTTTGGCGAACCAGTAATCCTGGGACTCGCTGTCACGGCTGGAAATCCGGCCTTCAACAAACCCGAAATGCGCGCGCACAATCTGCGGCAGGTTTGAATCGGCCTCCCCCAGTTCAATCAACAGGCGAAACAACTGCGGCAAACTCGCGCCCAGGCCGCCCCGGGCCAGGGGCACGCGCAGGGCACCGAAGCCGGCCTCCCGCAGCCACGCCACCGCGTCATGGGCCAGCTCGCGTTGCTGCTCGCGGGCGACGGCGGTGTCGGCTATCCGTGCAAATACGTCGGCAAAACGCTGGTGCAAGTCGGCATAACTCACCGCAGCGGGGATCGAAGCACTCATGGTTTTTCCTTCTTCAAAGACACTCACGCCTGATTGGCCCGGGGGTCAATCCAGCGGTTGATCAAATCGACGGCCAGGTTCACCAGCACGTACACCGTGGCCGCAAGCAGGGTCACCCCCAGCACCATCGGCACGTCTTTGTTGCTGGTGGCATCGAGCATCAAGCGCCCGATGCCCTGGCGTGCAAACAGCAATTCCACCACCACCGCGCCCCCCAGCAGGCTGGCGAACACGAACCCGGCCAGGGTCACCAACGGCACCAGCGCGTGGCGCAAGGCATGACGCAGGCGCACGGCGGTTTCGGACAGGCCGCGGGCACGGGCCATGGCGATAAAGGGTTGTTCGAGGGTGTCTTCCAGGGACTGGCGCAGCAGTTGGGTCAGCACCGCAGCCACCGGCAAGGCCAGCGCAATCGAGGGCAGGATCAAGGAGCGCCAGCCCACGGAACCGGACGGCGGCAACCAGTGCCAATGAAACGAAAACACCAGCAACAACAGCATGCCGATCACAAAGGACGGCGCTGACGACAGCACCAGTTCGCTGCCGGAGACGACTGAACGCACCCAGCGCGAACGGTTGGCGGTGAGGATTGCGCACACCAGGGCCAACACCACCGCCAGCAGGGCCGCGCTCAGGGACAGCTGGATGGTTGCGCCGATCTGCTCGGCAATCGCCTGCTGCACCGGGATACGCAAGCGGTAGGACTCGCCGAGGTCGCCATGGGCCAGGCGTACCAGGTAATTGCCGTATTGCACGATCAGGGGCTGGTCCAGGCCGTATTCGGCACGCACCCGGGCCAGCAGCTCCGGTGTGGGCATCGAGTCCGGGCCGCCGAGGATCGCCAGCGCCGTATCTCCGCCGCTGAAATTGACGGCGAGAAAGGTCAGCGTCGCAGCGCCCCACAGTACGCCGATGCCCGCCAGCAGGCGCCAGGCGATGGATTTGAACAGGCTCATGGTTGCCCCCGGTCCAGCCAGATGCTGGTGAAGAACGGTACGTTGTGGGAGGTATCAAAAATCACGCCTTGAACTTGCCGGCCATACGCGGTGAGCACCTGGCTTTCCACCGAAGGCACCGCCGGGACGGTTTCGGTCAGGCGCTTTTGCGCTTCGCCGTAGAGCGCCTGCAATTCAACCGGGTCGCGGGATTGGCGAGCGGCGCTGAGTACCCGATCCAGCTCGGCATCACTGAAGCGCCCGACGTTCTGGCCGATGATCTTGTCGGTGCTGATGGCCTGGCTGTGATAGAGCACGAACAGGCCGTCGGGTGTGTTGGTGTGCCAGTAACCGCCGGCCAGTGCCTGAAATTTCCCGGCGTAGCGTTTCTCGGTCACCCGGGTCAGCGGCAGCATTTCGATGGGCATCTCAAACCCGACTTTTTTCAGGTCGGCCTGGATGGCCACCGAGACGCTGGCGGGAAACGCCGGGTTGTCATAGGACAGCATTGTTGCCTTGAGGCGCTGCCCATCCTTCGTGCGATAACCCTGGGCATCGCGCCCGGTCCAGCCGGCGTCGTCCAGCAGCGCATTAGCGGCTTTGACGTCGTAGGCCAGGGCGTCGTTGTTGGGTTGATAAAACCGGGTGTTAGCCGCCAGGAAATCCGCCTTGGCGATGTATTCGCCGAAGCCGGAAATCCACGCCAACCCTTCGCGGTCGATGGCCTTGGCGACTGCGCGGCGCACGCGTACATCGTCAAACGGTGGCTGTTCAACGTTGAAGGTCATGCTGCGGCTCGGGTTGCCTTTGCGGATCCGGCTGCGCATCACCAGGTTCGGGTTGGCGCGGATCGCGGCGGCGTTCTGGGCCGGCGCGTCGAGGGCGAAATCCGACTGGCCGGACTCCAGCGCCGTGAAGCGGATCATGGCTTCGGGGACGTAGCTCAACTCGATGCGGTCCAGGTAGGCCTCCCCCTTATGCCTTGTCACCGGTGGTGCCCAGTTGTAGCCGGGGCGCTTGATGAACACCGCACCCTGGTCACGGGTGTAGCTCTGCAACAGGAACGGGCCGCTGCCGATGGGATGTTCAGCGATGGTCTTGGGCGCTTCGCGGATCTGTTTTGGCGAGATCATGCTCAGCCAGGACTGCGCCAGCACGTCGAGGAAGGGTGTGTAGGGTTCACGCAAGTGGGCTTCGAAGGTGTAGTCATCGATGACCTTGCCGCCCAGGTATGGCGCGATGTAGGCCGCCGCCAGCGGGGACTTGGTCGCCGGATCGCGCATGTGCTCCAGGTTGGTTTGCAGCGCCTGGGCGTTGAATTTCTCGCCGTCGCTGAAGGTCACGTCATCGCGCAGGTGAAAGGTGTAGGTCTTGCCGTCCTCGGAGATGTCCCAGGAGCGGGCCAGCCATGGGCTGATATTGCCCTGCTCGTCCTGGTACACCAGGCAATCGTAGAGAATTCGGCCCATCCATTGGATGTTGCCGTTGGATAAGGCGTGAACATCGAAACTGCCGGCGTCGGAGGCGGCGGACACTCGCAAAGTTCCACCGCTGCGACCCGGTGACGGCTCATAAAAGTCCGTCGCCGAATAAGTCACCACACCGTTAGTCACAGTGCCATCAGCCACCGAAGTTTCATGTTGTGGTGCCGCAGCCGGTGAACAGGCATTGATCGCCAGGGACAGTGATATAACCGCCGACAGTTTCAGAATGGTTGTCAATGACGCTTCCTTAGAGGAACTCGATAAACACTGAAAGTTTGCAACTACAGGCTGTAATGCAGTGAGCATGCCAGACTTTCAGAAACGCCATCCTGATCACTAAACAGGTACGAAACCCTTACAGACCGGGAAAATCCATACCAAACACTTATATGGTTATACCCGTTATACGGCCTTAAGTTGTTGGTAGCCTTACACACTGCTTATCAACTGTTGCGTTTGCGACAGTTGAAGCAGATCCGGCCAATAGAGTTGACTGTTGAAAATTAAACACTGATTCAAAACAAAGTATCCCGCAGAACACTTCTCCCCCACTAAGCGCCCGTAATCCTTGGAAAATAGCATTGGCATAGAAACTGCTCAGAGCGAAACAGGCATGACTATTCGAATAGAAAGCTGGGGCTATCTTTATCTATTCACAAGGAACACGCTTAATGGATCCGATCTTTCGGGGAGAGTTGCAAAAGTTGACACTTGCCGTGCGGCAAGCCACTTGGCTGGCGATGCTGGGACTGGGCTCGGCCCTGGTCTTTTCCACCAGCGCACAGGCAGAGGATGAGGTCACACCGACAACCGGTACACGGCTAAAGACCGTGACGGTGGAGGCACAAAAAATCACGCCCGTTGAGGCGGCAAAGAGTCAGTTGTCCGAGGTGCCCGGCGGCACCAGCGTGGTAGACAGCGAACAGGTGGCCAAGGGACGGACCGCCACCTTGCAGGACACCCTCGCCTATCAACCGGGTGTGTTCGTGCAGTCCACCGGTGGCAATGACGCGGCCAAGATCTCCATCCGTGGCTCAGGGGCCAACACCTCGCCGGGGTATTTCCGTGAGGGCATCAAGTTCCTGTTCGACGGCCTGCCGATCACCGGCCCGGGCGGCACACCCTACGAATTCCTCAACGGCTCGGGGGTGAACTACACCGAAATCCTGCGGGGAGCCAACGCCTTCCAATACGGCGCACTGAGCCTTGGCGGCGCCATCAATTTCGTCAACCAAACCGGCTACACCGCGCCCGGGCTGCGGGTGCGCGCGGAAACCGGAAGCTATGGCTACAACAAGCAAAGCCTGAGTGTCGGCGGCGTCGAGGGTGCGTTCGATTACTACCTGAATGCCGACAACTACCGCAGCGATGGCTACCGCGATTACAGCCTGTCGAAAAGCCAGGGCGTAGTGGCGAACTTTGGCTACCGCTTCAGCCCGCAACTCGAAACCCGGGTGATGCTGCGTTACCGCGACGAGTTCCACAACGACCCGAGCGCCACCACCCTGGATGCGGTGAAGCACCACTCCGACCGCGCCAGTGCCACCGCCGAAAGCAGCGGCGCCGGCAGCCGTCGCCCCGGCAGCGTATGGCTGGGCAGCAAGACCACCTACACCTTTGAGGACGACGCCACCCTGTCGGTGGGCTTCGTCTACTACCAGTACGCCCACAACAACAGCCCGAACAGCCCTAGCAACCCCAGCTACTGGGACTGGCATGACCTGAGCGCGGTGATCAACTACGACCGCCGCGACACCCTGTTCGGCCACGAAAGCCGCTCCAGCCTGGCCTTCACCTCCACCGAACACCTCAAGGGCCAGGTCGACTCCACCTTCGCCAACAAACAGACCCGCAAGTTCGTCGACTACAGCTCGTCTTTCGATCACGTGTTCTCCGTGGGCAACGACCTGGAACTGGTGGACGGCCTGTGGCTGACCAGTGGCGTCTCGGCGATCAACGTACGGCGCCATGCCGACGTCAAGGAAGCCCTGGTGGCCAACACCACCACGTACCCGAGCGATGTGACCTACGACAACTGGAGCCTGGCACCGCGAATCGGCGTGCGTTACGAGTTCACCCCGCAACTGCAAGTGTTCGCCAACGTCAGCCGCTCCGTCGACCCACCGGCGTCGTGGGAATACTCCGGCTCCGGGCCGACCTCGCCGTACGTACGGCCGCTGGTGGAACAGAAAGCCAATACCGTGGAAGTCGGGATCAAGGGTTCATCGGGCATCTTCGACGGCAGCCTGGCGCTCTACCGCTCGTGGGTGAAAAATGAATTGCTCAACGTGCAGATCATTCCGGCCACCTCCACCGCAGCGGCGGTAACCGGTGCATTCAACGCCACACCGACGATCCATCAAGGGATCGAGGCCGGCTTGAATACGCGCCTGTGGGAAAACACCTCGGGTGAAAAAATCACCCTGCGCCAGGTGTACACCTACAACGACTTCTACTACCGGCACGACCCGACCTTCGGCGACAACCAACTGCCGGGAATTCCGAAGCATATCTATCAGGGCGAGGTGCAGTATCAGCACCCGGCGGGCTTCTATACCGGGGTGAACGTGCAATCGGCTTCGCGTACGGCGGTGGACTATGCCAACAGCTTCTATGCGCCCTCCTACACAATCTTCGGGGCGAACGTGGGGTATGAAACGCCGAGCAAGGACTGGAAGGTGTCGCTGGATGTGAAGAACCTGACCAATCAGAAATACGTGACGGCGGTACAGCCGCTGTATGACGCGAAGGGGCAGGATACGGCGTCGTTGTATCCGGGGGATGGGATTGGGGCTTATGTGGCGGTGGAAATGCGCTATTGAGTCATCGCATAACCTTAGCTGTCGATGTTCTTATTCCTCACGCCCGGCGATGGGTAAATTGTTAGCCACGTATCTCATTGAGGAAGTGGCTAATGTCTGAGTCTCGATCCGAGCCTGTGGTGTGGGTTGCCGGTGTGGGTGCCGTGGCCGGCCTGGGAGCGGCGCTGGCGCGACGCTTCGCGCGGGAGGGTTTGCTGGTGGCTGTCAGCGGCAGGAGCCCCGACAAGTTGCAGGCTGTGGTCGAGGGCATCCGTGCGCTCGGCGGGGAAGCGGTCGCTATCGTGGCGGACTCGGGAATCGAGTCCGAGGTGATCGCCGCCAGCCAGCAGATCAGCCAGTTGGGCCCCCTCAAGGCCGCGATCTTCAATGTCGGCAACTCCGTCGCAGCGCCCACCCTGGAGTTGAGCGCGCAGTTGTTCGAGCAGACCTGGCGGGCCTCGACCCTGGGCGGCTTCCTGTTTGCCCGCGAAGCCACCCGTTTGCTGCTCGACAGTGGTGGCGGCAGCCTGTTGTTCACCGGGGCTACCGCTTCATTGCGAGGCAAGCCACCGTTCGCCGCCTTTGCTGCCGCGAAGGCGGGCTTGCGCTCACTGAGCCAGTCATTTGCCCGCGAGTTCGGGCCACAAAACGTGCACGTCGCCCATGTGGTCATCGATGGCGCCATCGACGGTGAGCGCGTGCAAAGCCGGGCCCCGGATTACCTGGCGCGACTGGGGGAAGACGGTGCGCTGAAACTCGAAGACATCGCCGACGCCTATTGGTACCTGCACACCCAACCGCGCAGCGCCTGGACCCAGGAACTGGACCTGCGGCCCTTCAAGGAACCCTTCTGAAAACCGCCTCACGCCTGGAGGATTGTTCATGGGAACTCATCAGACTCATCTCGCCCCGCCATCGGTCATCGGCGAACTCAACTACCTGCTGGACACCGGCGAGCGACCGGTGAACTACACCTTTCCGCAGCCAGACGGCACACCCAAGCGCAACGGCGTGCTGGACCCCACCCAAGTGAGTATTCACAACGCCCGGTTGCTCGACGAACCGGCTCATCTGGATCGCAACGGTTTCGAAAGAATCGACCACACCAGCTCGGTGCCTGACCTGGAAAACGATGATCAGGTCCGTGAACGCTACTATCCGGAAACCGAAGTCTTGCTCAAGCAACAGACCGGAGCGGTGAAAGTGGTGATCTTCGACCACACCATCCGGGTGGACGAGCACGGACGCGAGGACCGCGGGCTGCGTGAGCCGGTGCGGTACGTGCATAACGACCAGACCGAGCGCTCGGCGATTCGCAGGGTACGTGATCATTTGCCTGCGGATGAGGCTGAACAGCGGCTGCTGAAACGGTTTGCGATTATTAACGTCTGGCGGCCGATTGGTGCGCCGGTCCTGAGTACCCCACTCGCCCTGTGCGATGCGCGAAGCATGGCCGAGAGCGACTTGCTGCCCAGCGACCTGGTGTATCGGGACAAGGTTGGCGAGACTTTTTCGGTCAAGGCCAATCCCGCACATCGCTGGTATTACTACCCGCAGTTGCGGCCGGATGAGGTGCTGCTGTTGAAGATCCATGACTCGCGTAGCGATGTTGTAAGGCGCAGCGCACATACGGCGTTTGATGACCCGACTACGCCGGTGGATGCACCGCCAAGGAGGAGTATCGAGGTGCGGGCGTTGGTGTTTTTTGGGGAGTGAGGGCGAGTCTGGAGAGAGGCCTGGTAACTTCGGAGCGCACGTCCGACCACGCGTTTGAAGGCTACTCACCTGACCTGGCGCGGTACGCCATTGAAGCAGCACCCGACTTGCCTGCATCGGTGCTGAATCAAAGCGTCGATATCTTCTGCGATGTCGCCTACCGGACCAATGGTGGCGGCGGCATTCATACGCGTGCCGGGTCGGCTCGTCGTTGCGAAACCTGCATTCTCGCGTCTGGTCACGTTGCTGAGGCCGTTGATGCCAGGCCCGCTCCATCGCTCCGGGACGGCGTTGCCGTGTTGTCGTGGGTGCGAAAAAGCGGGTATATCAGCCACGATCATCGAACGCAGCAGAAACTGTTCGGCCCGCTGCCGACCATTGAGGGTTTTGTGACGAGTTACCGCCGGGATCGGGGCTTGTTCAAGTGAGGATTGTCTTGGAAGTTTAATCGGCAAGTTAAGGCAAGCGGGGAAATAAGGGCATCCCGCAAAAGTCACGCAAATGAAAAAGGCCAATGCTGTGTGCATTGGCCTTTTCATTGAAATATATGGTCGGGACGGAGTGATTCGAACACTCGACCCCTAGCACCCCATCTCCTTTTTCGTACTTTTTGAAAGACTCCAAAATTTTACTCTGGATTTTTCCAAGCTAGTATTTACTTGAGCTCCAGCGGTGTTCTGCTCCACGAGAGTCTAGTAACGTCCATCAAGAGCCGACGTTTTTGTGGGGGTAAAAGTAGGAGGAATCCATTTTATGGCCAAAATCACCATCAAAGAACTCGAGTCGCTGAGCGCCAACGATGCCGGCCGAATCCTCCGGGAGGACGGCAATCTGGCCGGGCGAATCTCCGTCCGTAAGGACGGTGTGTCGGTCAGCTTTTTCTATCGCTATCGGTGGGGCAACCAGAACAAAGAGTACGCCTGCGGAACCTGGCCGCGCAAATCCCTGACGGACATCCGCAAGGCACGCAACCAAGCCCGGGCGCTCATCGATGAGCAAATCAATCCTAACGAGCAAAAGAAGACCGCCAAGACACAGGCATACGCCGCGGCTGATATAGAGGCCGAACAGGTAAAGACGTCGAAGGCGCAAACACTGACCGTCCAGGATCTGGCCAAGGCCTGGCTGTTGGATGGCGTCGCGCGTAAAGACGGCAATGCCGAATTGCAGCGCCGTTTTAACAAGGACCTATACCCGGCCCTCGGCAAAACGGCGGTGAGCAGTGTGTCGGAACACGATGTTCGGGCGCTGATCCGCACCGTGGTCAACCGCGGCGCTCACCGACAAGCCATCAGTTTCTTCGCCGACCTCACCCAGATGTTCAGCTGGGCCAGAAAGCGCCAGCCCTGGCGGGCGTTACTGGTCGAGGGCGATCCGACGGAACTGGTCGACATCTCCCCCTTGATCCCTGCCGACTACGAAGCGGAAAGAAGCCGCATCCTTTCCCCGGCTGAGCTGTTGGAACTGCACACCCGCTTCCAGCAAATGACCGCCGATTACGACGCCCTCCCCGCGGGCCAAAAATACGACGGCATTCGACCGCTAAAGAAGGAAACACAGCTTGCGCTCTGGATCAGCCTGGGCACGCTATGCCGGATTGGCGAGTTGCTGCAGGCCGAATGGAAAAATGTCGATCTAGACCAGCAGACCTGGTTCCTCCCCAGCGAAAACGTCAAAGGCGCCCGGGGCAAGAAACAAGACCACCATGTTTTCCTCTCCCCCTTCGCCCTGCATTTCTTTCAGGAACTCAAAATCCTGACGGGCGACTCGCAATGGTGCTTTCCCAACAAGCAGGATGATGGGCATGTGGACGTAAAGGTGGTGAGTAAACAGGTCGGTGATCGCCAGGCTCGGTTCAAAAACCGCAAGGCCCTCTCCAGACGGTGCCATGACGATACCCTGGTCCTTGCCGACGGCCAAAACGGCGACTGGACTCCGCATGACCTGCGCCGTACGGGGGCGACCATGATGCAAGCCTTAGGCGTTAGCCTGGATATCATCGATCGCTGCCAAAACCATGTGCTGGCCGGCTCTCGGGTGAGGCGCCATTACCTGCATCACGACTATGCCGACGAGAAGAAAAACGCCTGGAACTTGCTGGGCGATCGACTCAGTGCGGTGCTGTCCTCGACCTACGAGCACACGCCAAACGAGTCGAAGTTGTCTTTTCCAGCGTACACGACGAAAGAGCCCCGGACATCCTCATAGGGCTGTTTCACCCTGCGTTCACCGGAATTTAACGTCCCCATGCTGTGATCCATAATTGGCGATGAGCAAAGGTGGCAGATTGCATGTACACATTCGTGAGTTTTACCGTCAAGGAACTGTTCGAAAAAGTATGGCAAACACCCATGGTCAAACTGGCCCACGAAATTGGTGTTTCCGACGTCGCCGTCGCCAAAGCTTGTCGCAAAGCCGGCATCCCTCTCCCTTGCCGTGGCATGGGAAAGGCAACTACAACGTAAACTCAGGTCGAAGGTTATGTCCGATTCCAGGTGCTCGACAGTGACACCCCGCCTGAGACTACTGGCACTGATTTGAACTCACCTATAGTCCGGTGAAGGATTGAAGCACCCTCTCAATTAACCGAGCCTCACGCGCTAAATGAGTCATTGGCTAAAGAGCGCAAGCTACCCGCGTTTGCTCGGTGTTATCTAATTGCACGGGGCGTTGGGTTTTCTGCTGCATGACGATGGCTCGCGCTGAGACATGTTCCCGTGGGGAACGTCGCGTACGCGCAACCTAGTCAAATCGCAGGTCCGCGATTTGCTTTCGATGGCTAGATGGAAGAGCGCTAGATCGCGGCCTCACCCGAATGGACCAGTTATCTTTGAGTCGGAGTGGGACTTTCTGCTCGACCAATTTCCTCTGTTCCGCGGTTGATAGCTGCAGGTCGTAATAGTTTTCATGGGGGGGGGGGGCAGGCGGATATGATTGATCACCCCTTGGACAACGACCGCAACGAAAAACGGGCCTCATTGAGCTTGGAGCAGAAACAGTCCGATGGCTGCTGCCCTGCCAAGCGAGTGTCACCCGACAGCCAATCCAACATAATGCCTACTACGCCTTAAATATCTCCCATAGTTCAGGATTCATTCATCATGAAGCTGCCCGCTGCACTTGCAAGCTACTTCGACTCACTCAGCGAGGAGCGCCTTCAGATAAGCCTGCGTTGTTTGCAAGATGACTTCAGCTGCGAAGGCGGAACATTCGACCTGATCACAGATTGTTTCCTAGACAATGACGCGACGCTATTCGAGAACGCCATACCATGGTTGCAGGAGGCCGTACAAGAAGCAGCTTTCATGGACAGCATCCTGCGCTTAGAACGCAACAGGCTCGAAGGAGAGTTGGAGCGGCTTCATATCGATCCTACCTATAACCGCCGCGAAATAGAATTCAAGAAGCGTGAACTCGATGATGTGTGCTTCGAGAGCCTGCAAGAGCGGGCCCTGCGCTCCTACGACGATTTTTGCTCCACCTTGGTGGCCGCAAAGGACTTCGCTGCTCGCCAGTGCAAGAACAACTTCTTCCTCACCAAGTTGCTGCGCATCGTGTATGAAGCGCACTGTGCAGAGCAACGCGAGGAACGCAGATACATGCGTGTGCCGCAAAAATCCACGCAACTTTACCAGTACTACAAGGCCGCGGAAGTCGACTTGCTTGAGACCGACACGCAGTACAGCAAATACAACTTGTACTCAGTCACCCTGGATACCAAACTACTAATAGGAATACCCAATAGGATCCTCGACCCGCAACGACCGCTGCAACTGCTTATCGAAAACACCCCAGAGCATGTACTAAGGCTGTTCGAGCGCCTGCGCAATGAGGGACTAATTAAAGACCTAGCCCTGCTAGCCAGCAACGATGTATTGATTGAAACGGACAAACACATATTCGTCACCCTAGGCTATCAGATCATCACGGTACCGCTAACGGTGGACAATCTGCCCCGACAACCGGACGGGACAGTGCTGCGTACAGTACTCCGCAAAAGCAGTTTGCCGAACGATAGTGCTGCTGTACGGCCCTCGGTTTCGACCTTTTACAGACCGGACAGTGAGGATAAAACTTGGTGTTCGATCACTGCGAACAGCATGACCTTTGAGGAAATCGCCCACGTCCCAGAACTGCTTGAAGATTGCGCAGTGACCCGTATGATCCACTTGGAGTATTTCATCAACGGCGGCCGGTTATTCGTTTCGCATATCGACCACGAATTCATTTTCTACACCCACGAAGAGTTTGACCTACGCGCCGACGATTTCAGCCAGAAAGGCAACGCACGTAAGCGCTTGAAGACCTTCAAGATCGATCGCTCCGCCATCCCCTTCATGCTGGACGACGGCACACTCTTCGTCCATACACTCATTGATGCCTGTTTCGAAAAGCCGTACCTGCTCATGGACTTCCTGCTCGACCTGCTGCAGCAAGACTGACCCACGCGGCTGTCGGCGTTTATCCATGCAGCAGCCCCGATAACACCCGCCTATGCTAGCCCTCTCTAACTCATCATGTCGCTTCTCACTCTGATGCGCCTAATCAACCAGACACCGGGACCAAATGCAGACGTTACCGACATAGGTTTGATTGCCATTCAAGCTGTTCCAGATATAGCAGTGTTGTTCTATGTCCTGACCGCAAGGGGCACTGATCGAGATCCTCAGTCACCTCGACATACGAAACTAAAAGCACCCAGATATCTGGGTATTGAGGTCGATGGTGCCCTGGAAATGGCGGAGCAGATAGGTTTGACCATCCACAGCGACAGCGGAGGTCAGACCGTCGCTACCCGGCCAAAAGCTGCCGCTCAATGGTGTCTATGAACCAGGGACGTATCAGCATGACTCAATATGGCGTTTAGCCAGCTTGGGCTGATAAGATTGCGCTCTGAATACATTCAACCTGTATATCAATACAGTATCGTGGATTTTCCTGGCCAGGATGGCGAAGTTAGCTACTCACTGGCCAATCTTGTTTTCCAAGATTGGAGTTGCTGTGAACGCGAAGCTCGATTTTGACGCATCAAAGCTCTACGAAGCCCTGAAGTACCAAATCCACGTAGCGATCGACTACTGCCATACCCTTGATAAGGACGATGTCCTTTGGATCGAGGTGTTTGGCGATGTCACCGTCGAAGGCCGTGATCAGGTTGAGGTTAAGGAGTACAGCGACAGCCTGACCGACAGCCATGAAAACCTCTGGAACACCCTCAATAACTGGCTAAAGCCTGATTTCAATCATCAGCAATACGCCAACCTGATCCTGCTGACGACTCAGGCCTATGGTGAGCGAGCAGCTATCAAAGATTGGTATCAGTGGAATACTGATCAGCGTCTGGCTGCGCTGGAAAGTATCCTCCAGGATGCGGAGGCTCGCTTCGAAAAGGCCAAGCAGGAGAAAGAGGCAACTGCTGACCAAAGCGAGGAAGGTGGTACAGGAGGAAAAACTCCAGGGCCTTCTAAGGCGCTGACCCTGCAGCGCAAGGTGATGGCAAAAGCCATGCGTGAGTCGCTGATGGAGGCTCTGCCCAAGGTCAAGATCATCACCGAGCAACCTGACCTGCTTGGCTTGATCGCCAGGTACAAGAGGGCCCATCTTAAAAGCATCCATGAGCATCGCATGGACGACTTCTTGAATGACCTCTTTGGCTTCATGACCAGCGCCGTTAAGGTCACAGAAGGATGGCGGTTCACCACCGCGGAATTCGACAGCAAATTCACAGAGCTCACCGCCCGCTACCTGGTTGGCTCGGTGAAGTTTCCCCGTGTCAACACTGAGGAGATCGAGCGGGAAGCTGCTGAGATGAATGTGCGTGACCGCATTTACGCCCAAAAGCTAGATGAGATCGGCGGCGAGGAGGAGCTTATTCTTGAGGCAACTGCCGATCTGCTTCATGCCCACGAATACATTGCCGAGCTGATCAAGGACTGCACCACGTCACAGAGCGACGTGGAAAGCTACAGCAAGAACCATATGCGCACTCATAGTGCCAGCAGGGCAAAACTGATGATCGGTTGCGACGAAACCTGGTCGGTTTCGAAACTGAAGCAGGAATCCCTCAAGTTCTACTACGCGCGCTGTGAATTGGATGTCGTGGGCTTTCGAAACTACGAAGACACGCCCGTTGAGTTCCGCAATGGCATCTACCACATGCTCGCAGATTCAGTGCCCGCAAGCTCAGCGAAGGAGTTTCACTGGAGGCTCTGGAAATGAGTGCAAAACCCATTGAACACCTTTTCACGCTTCAGCGTTCCCCCATCGCACTGGCACCGGTGATCCACAACTTCTTCGCCCATTCCGAACCTAGGGAACGAGACCTGCTGTTGAGCTATCTGGTGCTGCCCATGGTGCTGTACCCGGCCATGCAAACGTACCTGCTGGCCGTGAGGAAGACCAGCAACCTGCGCACGCTCTGCAAAGAGCAGTCGCGGCTGGTAGGGCTCACCCACAACACCCAGCAGTTCAAATCCCTCACCAACGCCGCTCTACTTGTCCTTCAAGCAGAGCAAAGCATCGAGATCACCGACGACCTAACTGTGAAGTCGGTCGGGGACGTCAGGGCCTCCAATGCCAACCCCAAACAACTCGAAGCCGCCCGCCGTCTTTCCATGGTCTGCGCAGAGGCAGACGTCGTTTCCATCTACAGGACGTTAGGATTCAAGTCTCTATGAAATGCTTTCTGCGGTACATCGGCGTAGTCGACACTCAAGAAAAAATTCACAAAGTGCGACTGGAGCTTGGGCTCAACGTCATCACTGGCAAGTCATCCACTGGAAAAAGTGCGATCCTGGAAATATTCGACTATTGCCTCGGCAGCACCGAAGACACAATTCCGGTGGGCACGATCACTGAGCGCGCCGAGACCTTTTTCATTGCGTTGCAATTTCCCAGCTACTTCATCGTGGCCGCACGCAAGAAAAAATCCGACCGCTGCTTTTTGCTTGAGGTACAAGGCTCCGACCCAGATCAATTGCTCCAACTAATCGAGCAACCCAAGGCCTTCTTCGATCCCAAGCACTACATGCCACTGGCAGACTTCAAGAAAAGCCTTGGGCGCTATTTTGCGATCACGCTGGAAAACATCGACGAAGACCCGTACCTGAAAGCGGCCGGCCGCAACAAATCAGCCACTCCATCGGTACGCAGTTTTTCCTCCTTCATGCTCCAGCATCAAAACCTAGTGGCCAACAAGCACGCGATTTTCTACCGCTTCGATGAGAAGGAAAAACGTGACCAGGCGATCAATCACTTCAAGATTCTGATGGGTCTTGTGGACGAAGCTTATTTCGATCTGTACCGGGATCATGAGGTTGCCAAGCACGAACTCAAAAAAATCCAGGCGCAGATTCCCAAGCAAGCTCAGCGCAAAGAAGCTGCGATCGCTCGTTACAACCGTTACCTAATCGAGTTCAAGTCCTTGGCAGGTCTTCCTCTAGTCGATGCCACGGCTGAGGACATCTACAGCAAACCCGCGACGATGCTGAAGATGATTTCCGGGCGTTCCGTCAAAATCGACGTGCTCTCAGATCAGGTTGAAATGCGTCGGGCTGAACTTCACTCTCAACGAATCGCTGCGCTCATCGAAAAGCGCAAGCTGCAGGGACAGATGAGGCTGGTCAATGAGTCTCTGACTTCTGCAACACAATTCAGCTTGAGCATGACCGCTGAGACATTGCCCGATTCCATTGAGCTGTCCGAAGCTCATTGCCCGCTTTGCGAGGCTCATACCAGCACCCCCGCCATGGAAGCAAACAAACTCGTAGGCGCTATTGAGTGGTTGAATGACGAACTCAAGCTGTCCGCCTATGCTCGGGAGAGTTTCGCTGCAGAGCGCCGAAACATTCAGGAAGCGCTCGATAAGGTGAACGCAGAGCTGCGTCGTATCCAGGCCGACATCCAGCCACTCGATGAAGAAATTGCCAAGCTCAAGACATCCAAATCGATCGATGAGCAGGCTACCAAGGCCAAGCTTCGGCTTGAAATCGCCATTCAAGATCAGTTGGACAAACCTGAGTCGGAGCTGGCGACTGAAGAAAAAAATCTGCGCACTGAGGTTGATCGCCTGGCCGGCTTACTTGAGAAATACGACATCAAGGACAGGTTGAAAACGTTAAGCAATGAGATCGACGCCAAGATGTGTGAGCTTGGCAACCACTTCGATTTCGAGGAAACGTACAAGCCTTCGAAGCTGCGCTTTGACGTTGAAACGTTCGACCTTTGGTATCAGCAGAATCAGAACACTCGGGTTTACCTACGCTCGATGGGCAGCGGTGCGAACTGGCTGTACTCTCACCTCGCCTTGTTCATGTCCCTGCACTACCAGTTCGCGGCGCTGTCGAACAAAGGGTGCAAGATCCCACCAATCCTGTTCCTTGATCAGCCCACCCAAGTGTACTTCCCTGCCTCACTGGATGACGCAGAGGATTTCGATGCTCAAGAACTTTCAAAACAGGCCAAGCGTGAAAACGCAGTCGACGCAGACATGAGTGCTGTGACAAACATGTTCACCCAGTTGGCCAAGTTCTGTGATGAAACCGGCAAGAAGACAGGCGTAACTCCGCAAATCATCGTCTCGGATCATGCAGATAGGCTGACCCTAGGCGAAGGTTACAAATTTCCGGATTATGTCCGGGCTACATGGAGAACGCGGGGCTTCATCGCCGACTAGGAGTCTTCATCCTGAAGGGGGGGATTACTCCCCCGCTTCCTGATCAGGCCACAGTGGTTGGTGCATCAATCATTACGCCTGAGACCGGAGGGGACGAAATTCCTCTCATCCCGCTCATCGATACTCTGCCTGTTACCAGAGCTGACAACTTGTCGTCAAAGCCCAAATGCGGCGCCTGGTGTAATAACAAAAATTCACCGACTTGCCACAGGCGTGCTTGCGACTGGATAGGACAAAAAAATGAGGTGCACCATACGCCGACGTGCCGGCCACCGAACTTTTCCATTACTTTGCTTCTCAGATGTGTTGGCCGGCTAAATCCAGTTTTTTGAGATATTCGCGCAGCTGGTCGGGCCCAGACAGATAGCCGACCTACTTACTTTTGGTGTCCATGGTGCCCGCCGCCGTATTGACCAACGGCGGCAGCGCTACCGTGATCATCACAAGTGCCCTGCTGGATGCGCTGATCGCCCCGCCATTACTCTGCACAATTACTGGGCGATTACCGAAATATCTGCTTCATATATTGGTAATTTGCTTTCGATGGCGATCCGTACGGTGCTGATCGTTCCCTTTATAGATCTCCTTACTGCTTCAGGCTAATTGCGGCCTAAGCCGCGCCCGCGGTAGCAGCTAGCTCTGTAAAACCATGGTTTACGAAGACTGCTAATACCATCGAACTCGGCGAGCGAAACATCTAAACGCGCACGCTACTGATTTGGCCAGCCTACCGCCTCCGCACTAAACCCGTCCGTGTACTCCCGCTTGGGCGCATTGCTATCTCTCATCTCGACACCCTATACATCTGATGCTTCCAACTTGTTGCCGTACGTGGAATCGAGGCAGGGTCAGTTTGTTCATGCTCAGCGATACAGATGCCTGCCCATCGACATTTTCTTCCAGTCAGGACGGGAGACGTGGAAAGGCGCGAAACGGCAACTGCGATGTATCGCTTGCCGCAATATCACAATCAAAGTCCGCACGCGTATAGTCGCGCGGGTAATAAGAGAAGCTCTTCAGGTAGAAATATGCGTCTGCATCCATGTAGCGCCTAGACAATTCCAAGCTTGCGGCCTCAGCCGACTTTGCGTCGAAATCATGGCTGAGATGAATCATTGATATCCCGCTGTCGTTCGCGCTACTTGGGTCGACCGGCGCAGCACCGCTCCTCGACCATTCACGCAAAAGAATGTCCGCAGTTTTCGGTGGGCCATAGGCCACGACCGGGCCGACCGAGACTCCGGTAATCGAACCCTTGTGCTCATCGAGAAACGAACGCGTTTCATCTAAAGTCTTGGTCGTTTCCCCGGCATAAAGCAAGACATTGACCTTGGCGGCGATGCCATGATCGCTGCATGCTTTGAGCAAAGTAGACGCTCGCTCTAAGTAGCGATCCGGATTGGGCGATTTGCGCATGTTCAGGATCTGCGTCGGCGACGCCGTTTCGAGCCCGAGATCGAGTACCTTCATACCTGCCTCGGCGAGACAGGCGATCGTTTCAGGCGTGAGCGCATCGACGCGGCTTTCCGTCCGCCACTGGACATTGAGGCCCGCTGCCCGAAAGGCATTCGCTAGGCCTGTTCCCCATTTCTCATTAGGCGCGAACATCGATGACTGGAAATAGGGTCGGATCTCGCTGTCGCCATACTGGCTAGCAACCGCCGCAAATGCACTTGCAATCTGCTCCGGCGCACGTAGCTTCTCAAGCCGGATATCTCGCTCCTCACAGAAGGCGCAGCCCATGCCACACCCGCGCGATGCCTCGATACTCGGTTGATAGCGCTCGAAACCTGATATCAAGGGATGCTTCAAGACAAAATCTGGTGTTGGCGCAGGCAGGCGGCGCAAGTCCGGGGAGTTCGTGAGGAGGCTTGCTATAAGCGGTTCTGCCAGCCCTGGGACGAGTAGGTTCGCCTCAGGCAGTTTCGCATGCAACCAGTCAGGATCGGGCCCAACTACCCAACGTCCCCCAACAATGATTCTGGCGTCTGGATCAACGCTACGCACTAGCCGGCAAAAAGTCTGCGCCCACGGAAGCGCATAGAAGCTGGGGATGGATAGCATTATTGGCAACCGAGACGGAAATACGCCTTTATCAAGCAGCACGCCAAGCACGTCGGCGGGTTCGCTGTGCTCGCCATGCAACAGCAGGGTCTCGGTCCCAATGGCATCTAGGATCGTTGCCAGCGATAATGCACCGTAGTTGAGATATAGCTGCCGGCGCGCAAGCATATGATCGCGCTTCTTCGGCGACAACATACCGGCGGATACGAATGCAACTGTATTCGAACGCTTCATTAAGTACCACTTCCTTGTGTTTGAGCAGAAAGGACGCACATGCCATTTATAAGTATCGAGGGCATCGACGGTAGCGGGAAGACCGAGCAGGTTAAGCTACTTGTTGAGCATCTGAGAAGCGCCGGTCAATCGGTGCTACAGACAAAGGAACCGGATGGTGGACAACTGGGTGCGGAAGTGAGGGCGATCCTGACACGGCCCGACCGCCGACTCGATCCCGTAGAGCAGCTCTTGCTGGTAAGCGCTGCTCGATTTGATCACGTACAAAGTATTATCCGGCCAGCATTAGCGAATGGCCAGTGGGTCATCTCCGATCGCTTCATCGATTCGACTTACGCGTTTCAGGTTGCGGTGTCCGACGTCGACCTGCACCAGTTATTCCGGTCGACCCGCGACATCGTCGTGGGATCCACATTCCCGGATCTGACGATCATCCTCGACCTTCCGATCGAGGTTGCAAAGCATCGGCGGGGTCAGCGTCACGACGGCGTTGCCGACCCGGCGGAAGCGACGCGGGATTTCGCGGCCATCCAAGACGGGCTACTAACGGTGGCACACGAGAACCCGAGACGCTGTCATCTTATCGACGCGGACCAGTTGCCAAGTGCGGTTGCGCGCGATATCTGGCAATTGGTCGAACCTTTGTTGCGAGACTCTCCGGCAACGAACTAAGCGGCCGTGGCACGTCGCCTCAGATCTACTAATACCCGGAACACTTCATGAATCCGCAAACCCGCAATCTGCTCATCCAGCGCGTGATTGACTCGCTTGGCATCTTGGCACCTGGCTCTATCTTCGAGCGTTTTGGGGTCATTCTGATTGAGCGAATGAACGATGTCAGGTTGGTGCAGCGCGGTTCGTCAGTAGGCGGCAGCCCCGTCGGGGGAGCGTTGGATGCCGTTTCCGAAGATGGCCGGATCGTCGTCGAGGCGTCGATCGTGAAGGGTTATTTTTCGGGCGCAATGAAAAAGCCTTGGAGCGATCTCGACCACACTCTCACGCTGGCACCATTGGCCGAAGACATCTATCTGCTGAGTTCGCAGCGCGCAGAAACTGGCGTAATCGAAGCGATGGTAAATGCGGCCCTCCAGCAGGATCGCATGGTCGGGCGACGCCTCCACCTGATGGACAGCCGCGCTATCGCCGAGGCCATCATTGACACGCTGATGCTACGTGACGACGCGATCGACGACCTGGCCCAGCATCTACCCGTCCTGGCTGAGATCCGCGATGACCACCCCGCGTCATTGAACGCTCCGCCGCTGAGCGCGCTTTATGTTAAAAATGAGGCGATCGACGCAGAACTGGACCGGCTCCTAGAAACAACGCCGTGTGTCGAGATCGGCGGCATTGGCGGCATTGGCAAGTCACAAGCCGCAGCCGCCTGTCTACTGCGTAGCGAACACCGTTTCGAGTACAGGTTCTGGGTCAGCGGTCGCGACATCGACAGTGTCGAACGGCTCTCGTCGGTTCCGGTCCAGCGCGGCGGTGCCGAGCGTAACGTCAGTGCTCTGTTACGCAGGAACCGCACATTCTTAGTCGTAGACGATGCAAACCCGAGCCTCGTGGTAGAACAGTTAGCCGCATTATGTGGACCGAACTCTCGGATTCTGATCACACGGCAAAACACGTCACCTGGAGCGTTCGCTATGCCTACTATGAAAGAGCTACAGGCTCGCGAATTGCTTGGTAAGGGGCTTGATACCCAGCCGTCTATGGAGGAGTTCCAGACGATCTGGCGCGCAGTCGGCGGTCATCCTCTTAGCTTGGTGATGCTTAATGCCGCCGCGTACGAGGGCGTGTCGTGGAACGAACTCGCCGAGGACTGCGCCAATGTCGCTAATCTACCGGTTGGTGGCGCACGGCTTGCTGACCGAATTCTCGGACGGCTGAAACCGGCACTAGGGGAAGAGCTGTGCCTGTTCCAGTGGGCGGGCCAGAGTCACTGCGATCGCGCGTTTTTCAAGTACGTTATCGGACCGCTTCGCTTGAGAGCATTCGAGCGTCACGGACTGACTGCCCCCGAGAACGAAGCGTCGATCCGCATCCACGATATCGTCTTCACCGCCCTTAGTTCATTGGATTGGCTAACCGAAGAGAAGGCACGACAAATCGACAGTAAGCTCGAGGCGTTCATTCTCCAGCAGATCCGCGAGGACGGACATGGCTTACAGCTGATCGCATCGCAACTGAAGGGCAAGATCGCCAGTAATGTCGAGAATGGTGATCGTCGTCCGGCATTCCTATACGCTTTGTCGATGGTCTGGATAGGCAGCGCCATTCAGATCCATTTGCTGCCCAACCCATTGGAAGAGGCTCAGCGGCTCAAGGCGTTGGGCGCGGCCAACAACGACGTGGCCATCCTGGTCGTCCTCGAGACAATCGAAGCAAAGGAACGCTATCTCTGGCAAGCGTCAGGGGAAGTGGTTGCCGTAGAATGGCTAGGAACGGTCGTGCAGGCCTACGGCGATCTTGAGGCCATGGCTGACCTCAGTGCACGTCAAGCCGCTGTAATCAAGCACCACCATGCAAAAACGCTCCGTAACCTGGGGAAACATGCCGAAGCAGAGCGCTTGTTCGAGGAGGTGGTCGCCAGCCACTCGCTTAATGATGCCAAACTTCAACTGGTGCGGTCTGTCGGTCGCAGGCCTCAAGACTATGAGACGGCAAAACGATATGCGTCAGAGATCATCAATACGAAGCTGGACAACGGAGCCGTGTCTCCCTCACTGCTGATGGCTTTAGGCGACGCGCTCAATGGCGCTCGTCAGACCTGGGCTGGTGACCTTATCGAACAGCATGAGGAGCTGTTTCTAAGGGAAGCGCTGTACAGTGCCGCCATCGGTATACCGCAAGGCTATCACTCTGTCGCTAGCTTTGTCCGAGCGCTGGTCTGGCATGCACCGGAGCGGGTCGAAAGCGTACTGGCGCGCCTGCCCGAACCAACACCGTTGATGCTAGACGATGACCAGAGTCGGGGCGGCTATGCGGAGATCATGCTGCTCGCAGCGGGCGTCGACGACGAAGCCGTTTACCTGAACCGCGCTCTAGACGCTTTTGAGACGCTGAAAGCGCCAAACATCTATCAAAAGCGCAAATGGGGCGAGGCGCTTTATAAACTTGGTCGCTACGCAGAAGCGGAGACTATCCTCGATACGATAGAAGACAAGAGCGGCCGGATTTGGTTGGCTCACAATTTGTCGCAGGTAAAACTCGAGCTGGGCAAGTTAGAGGAGGCTCTTGATCTCGTTAACGAGTCCGTCGCGGGGGCTACCGGCATGAACGAAAAATACCGTAGTAGCTTCCTTCTGCAGCGCGTCAAAGTAAAAATCGCTTTACAACAGAATCCTGCCAGCGATATAGCCGAGGGCTATCGATATACAACCAATCCCGGTCTTATCGCTCAGTTTTCCGCGTTCTGACCTAGGCGTGTCGGTTTTTTTGTGTCACCAGTGTTGAACTCAGTTCAGGGAAATAGGTACACCGAACTGAATGGTAAAAACGAGTGGCCATGCTGCGCATTCCGCCGCAGTTAATGGGCGTGGCCCCGCAGAACGCAGGAGGGTTCCGGGCGGTGCGTGACGCAACTCAGGTATGGTCTATGAATGAGATTGAACGAGAGCAGGCCAGGCTGATGCAGATCAATGAATGGCTGGACCAAGAAGTGATCCGCTTCACCCCGTACGAGGTGCATGCAGGCAACGAAAACTGAGCCTGTGTAGACAGAAAAACCGCCCTTTGTGGAGGCTTGTTTAGGTGGGGCTCTGAGAGAGGCCTAGATCCGAGGCACCTATACCTAGACCTAGCCGCTACTGCACGGCACCCTCTTCCTCGGCGCTGGTGATTCCGCACCACTCACAGCTGTCGCCGAAAGACTCGTCGTAGGCTCCCTGGCTGACAATTTGATTATCCTCTTCGGCCAGGGCGTCCTGCTCGACGCATTCATTACACAGGGTCACGGTCGGGTATTGTTCGGCGGCACTGTCGGACTGCATATCCCCAAAAACGGTACAGGTTTTCATGGGTATAGCTCCTATATTGTGGTGGCCCAGTGTAATCAAATTTGCGGCTTCGAGGGCCCCAGGCTTTGAGAGTCTGCCGTAACCCATCCACGTCCACCTTCTGCCGGTTGGGTATCACTACTGTTCACGCCGACACCGAATTGACCCACGTGCCGACGCAAGACAGCCCCACCTTCAAATTGGTACAAATCCAGCGTAGGCGAAGGTTCGAGATGAGTCAGACTGGATCAGTAGCATTTCGGCAACTAGATCAATCGGCGCCGGCACGAACACCTTCACTTTTCATGAGAAAAACGGGCGCATCTGCATCCCGGCGGTGCGCAACATGAGTAGTAATGGCGGCTACGAGCTCAACGCCACCCGCTCAGCGACCTTCTATTATCTGGATCTCGAACGTTTGCTCAGGGAAATAGCGTTCAAAGCGTTTTTTTGCATTCTCCAATAGCTCAATCCGATTGACGTAGTCGCGACTGTAACGTCCTGACTCCACATTAATGAGGAGCGATTCGCCTTCTGTAGGACGCCTGATCTCACCCGCTATTCGAGCGGGCTTGAAACCCGTGATACTGGGATGTCCACGACCGTCATGCTCGGCGGCGATTAACAAATCACCATCCAGAGAAACTGCCCAGATCAAATTGCCGACTTCACCGCTTGCGAAGGTCGGGAACATGTCCAACAGCTTTATTCCATTAGGCTCGTACAAGGTCTCCAGCGTACTATTCAGTACTATATTCCCACCTTCGAACTCACTTGCACGTAAATTTTTTGGGGCGCGTGGCGAGCCATAGGTCTTGTCCAGATACGTTGTACGGCTTGATTCGTCTGCTTTCAAACGTCGAAGGAAAGACTGATAAAAGTGACCGGAGTTGACCTCCACCACATCCGGATCAGCACTTTGCCGGATCAAATCGAGCAACGCCTCGCCCATAAAAATGTCATAGGCAAGAATGGCGGAGACAGCATTCCCTTGAGGAATTTCGCTCGCATCGATCAGCACTTTGAAGAGCGGAATGTCTTCGTTGTTAAATGACACAACCCACTGAAGGCGAGCATAACTGGTCGTCAGGAATTCGACTTTTTTCGCTTGCCATGCCTCTACTTGCTCCGGACTGGCATCAAGAACCTCATCACTATGATGGTTTTTAGTGTCGGGAATATGTGCCAACACCTCACTGCGGATATCAGAAATTTCACGCAGCTCAATTTCGTAGCTTAAAAAATCCAATGGCTCGCCACCTGCCATATTCTTCAGTTCTTTGACGATGAGATTGGAGGTTTCATACACGTATATAAAAGGAAGACGTGCTTTCCTGTCGCAAGGAACCACGGAAAAATCAGGGGTGATCAGTTCATGTGGCTCATCCCAACCACCCGCCTCGTTCATCCGTTGCAGGCCAAGCGCCCACTTGATGTCGCGTGGAGCCGAGCCTTCTATCAAGTTATACCCATCAATTCCAATCAGCTTGGCCCGGGCATAGGGCCCCAGCCGGTCATCATGGACGTATAAAACCTGTTCGTCCTGATCAACCTTGTAGCCCACCACACAAATGGCGTGTCCGCCACGGGCTTTGAACACAGGCTTAGCTGTTTGCCCACCATGACTGTCAGTCACATCCTGTGCTTGCGACTCACTCGCGGTTTCCGGACCAGTCGAAGCACAGTCCAGGCTGGCATCATTTGCAGCCGCGTTAGGAGCCGTAAGCACCTGGGAAAACACTTCGCCTGTGAGAATCATGGGAAGCGAGCTGTTGATATGCGCAATCACTGACTGCAGGAAATAAGGCTTGTCAGGTGCTTCCATACTCTTGGCGTGGTAGCGCAATCCTTCAACGTCTAATGAGCGCAAAATTTGCTTGTTGCTCAGTTGTTGATTCGGAAAGCTGTTGGATGAGTCTTCAACATGGTTGATGGCGTTGATCGTGATCTCGCTGCACGAGTGGATACTGCGTGTGCTACGCAATTTCAGCGCATGCAAGGAAGCCCAAATAGCCGTCGTTGCACAGGCGGCAACCACCTTGTCTTGTTCCTGAAAGGCAATCGACTCCACCTTGAGCGAGATCCCGAACAGGTCGACGCTGTATTCACGAGCGAGTCGTCGCTTACGTTTGCTCTCGCTTCGTTCATCCGGCATGACCTTCAGGCAGGTCTTCCCAATGAAAGTTCGAGGCAACGGTTTGATCACCATAAAGCCAAGGTAGTCGCTGTTCAGGTCATCGATTTCGGCCTGAGCAGCTTCACCACGCTTCAAAATCGATGTAATCGTACGGTGATCGACGGACGAAGAGAAAAAATGGAGGCGCGCACATTTGTGGCCGTCGTTGCCGAAGCGCTTAACGTAGTAGCGTGAAAAGTCTTCCAGGTAGTCCTTGTCGACGTAGTTGAACTCCAGAAGCACTGTCTTGGCTTCCAGGCAGGTCAGATAGGTAAACAGGTAGTCGACCTGATCCTTGCTGAAAATGTCCGGAAAGTCATACCCAAAGCATTCCCTGACAAGATTGGTGATCGTCGGCTTCGCGAATTCAGAAACAAGGTACGGAGTCATAGGCATAAAAAAAGCAGCCATCCGGCTGCTTTTTCCTTCGAGAATAGGTTAGAGGCTGCAGGTCTTAGCTAGCAGGGCCTGGCTCACGGCTTGGGAAGCGATACGCTTCTCAATCTCTTGGTCGTATTGGCGCAGGCGCTCTCGGCTCTCTTCCATTCGCGCGGCGCGAACGTCAGAGGCTTCATATTTTCTACGATTGGTGAGCTCAATCAGTGCAATCAGACTCATGGCTTCTCTCAAGAAACGGCATGGATTATTCAAATTAGCATGTAAGCTAAGCTAAGCACAATCGGTAGGGTTAGTGCTTGCAGCTCATCGAAGCCTAGGAAATTTTTGCAGGCGTTCGAGCTTTCAGTTTGTCAATCAGTATACAGATAGGGAGCTTGAGTGAACACTCCCCCTTCTTCAGAAGCGAATGAATGCCATCCTTCCACGGTTGAGACAACCGTTGAGAGCAAGCGTTCATAGCTCACGCTCACTCACCTTAGCTTCGATACTCAAAGGTTCCACGCCACTTCTGGCTATCGGCTCATGTGTAGAAAACTGAGCTTTTACCTTTCACAAAAACCTCCGTGCCTAGTGATGTTCGTCACTGATCAATAAGGCAGCGACTCCGAAAAAACCGGAGACACCTGAACCAGTTCGGCAGTCTCTTCCAAGCTATGGGCTGCGAGGCCTCCTGGTGTAGGTGAGAGCGCCCTTGTTTTCAGTTACCAATCCTGCACACCTCAACCTGGTAGCCCATAGCGATCAATCGCTGGGAAAACTGCCTGAAGTTGACCTTTGAGAAGAATGGCATATGCAGGACTTCGTTGGGTTGCATGATGGCGAACACTATCTTGTTTCTAGGCTGTGTGGCCGAGTCGAATACGAACTGAAACTCCCCCTCCTGAGCGAGATGTCTATTAACCTGCGCCGTTACGTCGGGATCATTGATAAGCGCCTCAGCGGACACGTACGCCTGGGAGAACAGATGGCTCAAGACGCTGGACGATGAGTATTTTTTTACGTGGATGATGTCGTATTGCGGCGTCATCAGGTCACAGAACTCAAATGGACTCGCAGCACCGTTCAAACGAATCAGCTTCTGATCAAGCAGAAAGAAATTTACGTTGTCGACGACCCGTCTTAAGTACGGGCCTTCTTGGTCGGTACCGTACCGAGGGAACTGGAGGGTAGATCTGGAAGCCGCTTCGAAGTATTGGTTTACCTGGCCCGTGTAGTCTCGATCAATCTGGTACCAATCCCCCTCGCTGAGCAGGTAGATCTTTTCTTCGAATTCGATCTCCGCCTCAAGGCAACCGTACACGGGCCAGGCAGCGAGTTGCTGCTCGTCCGCCCCATACAGGTAGATGCGCTCCGAACTCAGCGATTGCAGCGTGACCGCACCAAGGATCTGCTTGGCCAGGAGCACCTGTCGAAGATCCAGATCGTAGGCAATCGCAGGGCCGTTACGCGATCGCGCACGGTGCCTCAGATAACCAAAGCCGCTAATGTCATCAGATAATAGCTGGGGAGCTGCCGCGCGGACTCGATCAAACTCTTGAGCGTTAATCGCAACCACCAGTTGCTCATCAAGCTGCGCCACGAGCGTTGCATCTCGTACCGGGACAATGAAGTCCATCCACGGGTACTTTTCCTTGCATCGCTCGTCCTCATAAGCCGTCAGTAGACGAGCAGCGATCTCGGGAAGTTGTTCGAGCCTGACATCGGAGTGCAAAACCAAGGAGTCCGAGCCACTCACATACTCGCCTTCATCCTGGTCGCTCTCAACCACTCCAGTGAGCGACTTGAGAATCTCCGAGTCGAATTTAAAATCGAACTCCGAAATGGCCAAGTGCTTTGAAGATTGCGCTTTTGAACGCAGCGGAGTTCGATCAATGCTCGCCTTTTCCACTGACTTGATGAGTAGCGGATCCGTCAGGCTTAACGCTGTTCTCAGTCCAAAATAGCGCTCGATTCCAAGTGCATCAATCAGATGCCGGGCGTGACCGAACGTGAAGCAAAACACTCGATCCTGAACCGCCATGACCAGGAGCGCCTTGAGCGACCGGCCTGTCAGATCCAGCTGCGCGACTTCCTCGATATTGCTGAACAGCTGTGTCCATTTCGGGTGAGACGGATTGGTCTGGTGGTAGAAGAGGCACTCGACGCTCTGCAGTGAAAATGAAATGGGCCGCAGCCTGGATTCATCAGTCAACGCGTCGAGAACAGTTCTTCCTGCCTTAAGCAAGAACACATTGATCGTGATCTTCACACGTCCTCCATGACTCAGCAGTTTGATACCAAATTGACACCCGCCATTTCGCCCGTCAAGACGACTTCAAATAACCTTCACTCCTCGGGGCTGCGCCCGACTTATCCGCGCCCATTCCCTGAGATCCACATCGACTCAATCAGGCTCGCTACATAAGCAAGGGATACCTGCCGACGGGGTTCATGTAGCTAAAGTATTCGGGGCGATTCACCCAATTGAATCAGGCCTTCACTTGACGAGAGACAACGGAGCCACAGGCACCCTGAGCATGAAGCGATCGGTGACAAGCGCATCTGTAAGTCCTGAATCCTTCAAGATACCGCGCCAAGTTGCATGATCCAGAAGCTCGATAGCCTTCTGAACAAGGCTGGGAGATTCCATCTCAATCTGTTCGTCCAGCTCCTCTCGCCGAGTGAATCCGTTGCGATTGAGATAGGTGAATCCCGACCGTGCCTGATCCTGGGTGATCAGATTCAGTGTCTGCGCACGGTAAATGAGCGCTTTGAAACTCACTTTCCAACGCAGCTTGAGCTCCCGGAGTGCAGACCAATTGAGGTACTGCCCCCGCATGGGAGGAAACTCTCCTGCAAAGCTCGCACGAGGCATCAACAAGGCGCTCGCAAACTGGTTGGCCTGATCTTCAGTGGTGCGACATCCCGTCTCGACCCCCTGGTGCATGACTAGGTGACCCAGTTCATGAGCAATGTCGAAGCGTTGACGACATGGGTTCTCCTTCGCGATGTTGCGCACGATCAGAGGTCGCTTGTTGTACAACGAGAATGCATCGACTCGGTCATCAGCATCCGCGAGGTTTACAACCAAAACACCAACACTTTCCACCAAACGGGTCATATTCGCGATTGGGCCTATACCAATCGACTGCTCACGTCGAAATCGCTCAGCGGCGACCTCCATCGAGTCGTGGTTCAGGAGCGTCTCGTCAAAGGTGGAGAACTTCACTGCGGGAAAATCGATTTCCTTTTCCAGTCCGTCAAGGAACAGCTCAAACAACTCAACTTGAGAGGCGATGCTCTTCTTCACTGTTTGCGTAGACGAGCGAAGACTTCGAAAATGGCATTGCTCAAGCTCCACAGAGCCACGCCGAGGGCTCGATAAAAATCCCTCGGTAACGCCTAACGCCTTACTGAGCACTTCGATCTGCGCCCTGTTAGGAATAGTGTTGATTTCGAGCTTGTGCGCGTACTGCCGGCTAACCCCTAGCAGCTCACCCAACTCCGCAAGCGAAAGGCCTGCGGCGCATCTGGCCAACCGGAGTTTCTCGGGAGAAAACTCTTCGCCAAATGTGAGCTGTTGCGTTCTTTCATCCATCTATCGGGCCAACATCATTTGCAGTATCCGTATCTGCGTCTTTCTTTTTACGACGCGGTTGAGCTTCAGTTACATCGACCTGAGGATGCTGCTCCATGGCTCGAACAGACACACCTGATCTCTGCTCATGCTTCCAAAGGCAAACGACATTCAGATTGGCGTCAAAACCGACAATCGCCGTTTCGATTTTAGGGAATTCAGGGTCCTGGTTGCTCGACAGATAAACCCGCCAAGTGCAAACCTCTGGAGACACCTCGAACAAACTCAGTTGGTGTTGCTCCAGCGGATTGGCCTTAATGCGGTGAGTTTTCCTGATGTCTTGAGGATTGTCCGTGACCACCTGAAAAAGAACGCCGTTTACGCTTACCGTGAAGTCCAGGGTCGCATTTCTCAACTCCAGCCAAGGCAACGACTTGTCTTTACCTAAGACTTGGGAAAGCCCCTGCAGTCGACCGAACAGCAGCGTGCCGCGCGTGTATGCGGTGTCGTATTGGGTAGTGGAATCTTCCAACGCACCGTAAGCGACGGAAGATACTTCCTGACAAAACCTGTCCAAGTATTCAGGCTGCAGTCTTGGTTCGAAATAGCTGGGGTGTTGAGTCTCAAGCATCAGGCGGACCCTCAAAAACTATGCATATCGAAAAATCTGTCAACTGAATTTTTATGCATTTCCACAAAAGTGTCAACCGATGTTCGCCCAAAAACCAATCGATCGAAAAGGGTTTCTGGAGAGACACTCCGGTGAACAAGCGGCTGGCAAACACATCTTGCAGTCTCAAACGCTGGATAGCGTGGCGATGCAGTCCGAGCATGCACGGACTCGATCTGCTCGGTCATATGGTAGGCAATGAGCAGATGGATCGATTAACGAGGAGGAAAAGCCCACAGTGGTATCCGGCAGAAGCCCAACGGCCTCGAAGCTCATAGGAAACATGCTGATTGGGCGGGTTAGGAAGCGGGCATTCTCCTCGGAGCGCTGAGTTCGTCCGCCCTTGAGTAAGGAGAGAACTCTTCACGCCTAGGCTAACGCAAGCGTGCGCAGCGTATTTGAGAGGATTTTACAGCCGTGAAAAATACCGTAATGGCTGGAACTGCCTGACATGTAGACTCTCGTTTTGCCTTCGCTTAATCTCTGTGAAGCCCATCACGGCTCAACAAGGAGTAGTCAATGGCTGTTTTTATGGTGACATGGAACCTCAATAAAGAGCGTGGGAATTACGCCCAAGCTCGGCAAGCCTTCATACAACATTTGGATCGCTATCAGAATGTCAGCGATCCAGGATTGGAGTCTGTTAGATGGCTTAACAGCGCCGCCACTGCGACTCAAGTTTCTGATGACCTAAGACTTAAACTCGACGTCAATGATCGTATTTTTGTCACTAAGATCAACGAAGGTGAGCACCAAGGTTGGCTTAGCAAGAGTGTGTGGGAATGGATCAACGCACGGCTTTAACGTTATCCGTACATCTTCGTGTTACGCACTCGTTGCTTGTTCAAGCTATCCAGCGCCCTGAACAACGAAGCTTTAGAATCGGCCCTTTCCGTAAATCCGAATCGGTAGATTTTATTTGTATCTGAGATGATGACCGCTTCGGTATGGAAGATTGAATCCCCCCAGCCGACCAGCTTACCCAGATCAGGCTGGATCAAATTGTGGCGCTCGGCGATCTCTCGCCAGAATTCGCCCTTTTCGTGCATGTGGCGTGCAAGCGTCAACGGAACCGGCGACGCTGTTTCCATCCCTAAATATTTGGCGGTGTCTTGCCACATACGCTCCCAAAGGTAAATGTCGCCGCTGACCACGTCGAAAGCCTCGCCACGAACTCGCTGAGCGCAGCCCTGGCTCATGCCTGCAAACCGGCGCCCGTGAATTGCAGTAGCTGGCCGTAGGCCTAATCGGTGCCGGGGAATCGCATCGGGATACTTAGCGCATGGGACAGCTCGGCGAAGACACTGATGACCATCGCAATATTCATCGGGTTGCCGTAGATATCCCCGACCATGAGATCAGGATGCAACGCCACATAATCCCAACGGCTATGCTCGGCACGCTTTCTCAGTTGGGATTCCTGAGCGACGTACAGGTTCGGTGGCGTATACCCCGCATCTCTCTCCCGTGCAGGCGTGCGAACCTCGCCCCAAGGTGGGAGCCGTAAATTTTGAAGCCCTAATAGATGACCACGCGCCGCAACATAGAGTTGGCTTGCTCCAGTCCGTCGAGCACGTTGGCCAACATGGCGGCGTTGCGACTGGCTTCCACCACCAGATTCCCTCCGACTGCCTGATGAGCCGCCAACTAGGTCCATCTCTGCCCTCCATCACCAAACGTCCTGGGGGGCATTGGCACACCGAAATCTTGCGCCCATCTCCTCCCCAAGAGGTGAGGATTCCACCAAGAGCCAGAGTTTTTGTAGGGGTAAAAACGCCTAAAAATAAAAAGGGGTCGCGAGATAAAATCTCGCAACCCCTTGAATTATATGGTCGGGACGGAGTGATTCGAACACTCGACCCCTAGCACCCCATGCTAGTGCGCTACCGGACTGCGCTACGCCCCGACTAGGCGTTTTACTGGGTTCGCTTCGCAACGAAGCGATCAGGAATATACCGCAAGCTTTTGAAATGTGGAAGTATTTTAAAAGCCGGAATTACTTCTTCAAAACCACCAGCACATCTTCGAGTTCGGAGATCATCTGGCGGATCATTTGCTTGTACTGGGTGGTGTCGTCTTTGGCTTCATCACCGGACATACGCTGGCGCGCGCCACTGATGGTGAACCCCTGGTCGTACAACAACGCGCGGATCTGTCGGATCATCAGCACATCCTGGCGCTGATAATACCGACGGTTCCCGGTGCGTTTGACGGGGTTGAGTTGAGGAAACTCCTGCTCCCAATAGCGCAGCACGTGCGGTTTTACCGCACAGAGCTCGCTGACTTCACCAATGGTGAAATAGCGTTTGCCTGGGATGACGGGCAGTTCGTCGTTATGACTTGGTTCCAGCATAAGCCTCAACTCGGGCCTTCAACTTCTGCCCTGGACGAAAGGTGACCACACGGCGAGCCGTGATCGGGATTTCTTCTCCCGTTTTTGGATTGCGGCCAGGCCGCTGGCGTTTGTCCCGCAGGTCAAAATTGCCGAAACCGGACAATTTGACCTGTTCGTTGTCTTCAAGAGCGTGCCTGATTTCTTCAAAAAACAGCTCGACCAATTCCTTGGCCTCGCGCTTGTTCAGGCCCAGCTCTTCATACAGACGTTCCGCCATCTCAGCTTTCGTCAAAGCCCCCATACGTCACTTCCTTAACGTGGCGTTCAACCTTTGTTCGAGCGAGGTGAGGATATTTTGTGTCGTCGTATTCACCTCATCGTCATTAAGAGTGCGCGATGGATGCTGCCAGGTCAAGCCAACTGCAAGGCTTTTTCTATGCGGATCAATGCCTTTACCCTGATAGACGTCAAATAGCCTGAGGTCTGTCAGCCATTCCCCTGCATTTTCACGGATTACGTCCAGAACAGCACTGGCCGCGACGCCTTGATCGGCAATCAGCGCCAGATCACGTCGCACTTCAGGGAAACGCGACAACTCGCTGAATTTAGGCATTTTGCCCGATGCCACTTCAGCCAAGACTAGCTCAAAAACGAAGACTGGACGGTCCAGCCCCAAGGTTTTCGAAAGTTCAGGGTGAATCGCGCCAACGAAGCCCACCAGGCGACCTTCACGTTCGATACGTGCAGTCTGGCCCGGGTGCAACGCCGGGTGTTTGCCAGGGGTGAAGGTGAAGGCATCCAGCGCACCGGCAAAGCCCAGCACCGCTTCCACATCGGCCTTGACGTCGAAGAAGTCGACGGTGTCGCGGCCTTGTGCCCAGCCTTCCGGCAGGCGGCTGCCGCAGACGACGCCAGCCAGCATCGGCTCTTGCTTCAGGCCGTCCAACTGACCGACAAAACGCAGACCGCTTTCGAACAGGCGCACACGGTCTTGTTGACGGTTCAGGTTGTGGGAAAGCGCTTTTACCAAACCAGGCCACAACGACGAGCGCATGGCGGCCATGTCGTTGGAGATCGGGTTAGCCAGCAACAGCGGCTCGACACCTGGGTTGAACAGTTCGAACTGCTTCGGATCGATGAAGCTGTAGGTCACCGCTTCCTGATAACCACGGGCAACCAGCAGGCGACGCAGTTCCGGCAGGTGTGCACGGGCTTCAGCTTTCGGCTGCGGGGCCAGGCGCGCTTGCGGGTAACGAACCGGCAGGCGGTTGTAGCCGTACAGGCGGGCCAGCTCTTCGATCAGGTCGACTTCCAGGCTGATATCGAAGCGATGGCTTGGCACTTCTACGTGCCACTGCCCTGCTTCACCTGCAGAGATGCCGAGGCCGAGTGCCGATAGCAGGCGCTCGATTTCAACCGGCTCGATCACCAGGCCGAGCATTTGCTCAACGGCCTTGGCACGCAGGACGATCGGTGCAACCGACGGCAGGTGCTGCTCGCTGACGGTTTCGATGATCGGGCCGGCTTCGCCACCAGTGATTTCCAGCAACAGGCCAGTGGCGCGCTCCATGGCTTCACGGGCCAGTTGCCAGTCCACGCCACGCTCGTAGCGGTGCGAGGCGTCGGTGTGCAGGCCGTAGGAACGGGCCTTGCCAGCGATGGCGATCTGATCGAAGAAAGCGCTTTCGAGAAAGATGTCGCGAGTGGTTGCGGACACGCCGCTGTGCTCGCCACCCATCACGCCGGCAATCGCCAGGGCGCGGGAATGGTCAGCAATCACCAGGGTGTCGGCACGCAGGCTGACTTCCTGGCCGTCGAGCAGTACCAGCTTCTCGCCTTCCTCGGCCATGCGCACGCGAATGCCGCCATTGATTTCAGCGAGATCGAAAGCGTGCAGCGGTTGACCCAGTTCCAGCATCACGTAGTTGGTGATGTCGACGGCAGCATCGATGCTGCGTACTTCGGAACGACGCAGGCGCTCAACCATCCACAGCGGGGTTGGCTTGGACAGGTCGACGTTACGGATCACACGACCCAGGTAACGTGGGCAGGCGTTAGGGGCCAGCACCTCGATCGAACGCACTTCGTCGTGCACGGCAGGCACGGCGGCAACCACCGGACGGCTGACGGTGGCGGCGTACAGCGCACCGACTTCACGCGCCAGGCCCGCCAGGGACAGGCAGTCGCCGCGGTTCGGGGTCAGGTCGACCTCGATGCTGGCGTCTTCCAGTTCCAGGTAGACACGGATATCCTGGCCCACCGGCGCGTCGGCCGGCAGTTCCATCAGGCCATCATTGCCTTCACCGACCTGCAGCTCCGCCTGGGAGCACAGCATGCCGTTGGACTCAACGCCACGCAGCTTGGCCTTCTTGATCTTGAAGTCGCCTGGCAGTTCGGCACCGATCATGGCGAACGGGATTTTCAGGCCCGGGCGCACGTTTGGCGCTCCGCACACGACCTGGAAGGTTTCCGCGCCGTTGCTGACCTGGCACACACGCAACTTGTCAGCGTCCGGGTGTTGCTCGGTGCTCAGCACCTCGCCCACTACCACGCCACTGAAAACACCGGCGGCCGGCGTAACGCTATCGACCTCAAGGCCGGCCATCGACAGACGGGCAACCAGCTCGTCGCGACTTACCTGCGGGCTTACCCAGCCACGCAGCCATTGTTCACTGAATTTCATCCTGCTCTCCTAAAGATCCGTTACGACTAGCGAAATTGCGCGAGGAACCGCAAGTCGTTGTCGAAGAACAGACGCAAGTCGTTCACGCCGTAACGCAGCATGGCCAGACGCTCAACGCCCATGCCGAAGGCAAAGCCCGAAAATTCTTCCGGGTCGATCCCGGACATGCGCAGCACGTTGGGGTGAACCATGCCGCAACCCATCACTTCCAGCCAGCCGGTCTGTTTGCAGACACGGCAGCCTTTACCGCTGCACATCACGCATTCCATATCGACTTCAGCGGATGGCTCGGTGAACGGGAAGAATGAGGGACGGAAACGCACCGCCAACTCCTTCTCGAAGAACACCCGCAGGAACTCTTCGATGGTGCCTTTGAGGTCGGCGAAGTTGATGTCGCGATCAACCAGCAGGCCTTCGACCTGGTGGAACATCGGCGAATGGGTGATATCGGAGTCGCTGCGGTACACACGGCCTGGGCAGACGATGCGGATCGGCGGCTTCTGCGATTCCATGGTGCGGACCTGTACCGGCGAGGTATGGGTGCGCAGCAGCATGTTCGCGTTGAAATAGAAGGTGTCATGCATCGACCGGGCCGGGTGGTGGCCTGGGATGTTGAGCGCCTCGAAGTTGTGATAGTCGTCTTCGACCTCAGGGCCTTCGGCAATGCCGTAGCCGATGTGGGTGAAGAACTGCTCGATACGTTCCAGAGTCCGGGTAATCGGATGCAGGCCGCCCGAGGTCTGGCCACGGCCAGGCAGGGTTACGTCAATGGACTCGGCGGCGAGCTTGGCCGCAAGATCGGCCTCCTCGAGCGACGCCTTGCGCGCATTGAGAACCTCTGTAACACGCTCCTTGGCCACGTTGATCAGCGCACCGACTTGCGGACGCTCTTCAGCCGGCAAATTCCCCAGGGTCTTCATCACCTGAGTCAATTCACCCTTTTTGCCAAGGTAGTGAACCCGGATTTGCTCCAGGGCATTGATATCTTCTGCGCGTTGCACAGCCTCTAGTGCTTGAGAGACCAGCGCATCCAGGTTTTCCATGTACAGACTCCAGATACAAAATAGGGGAAGAGCTTGAAGGCTCTTCCCCTATTTAAGACGTTTAACACCTTGGGCCGCGGAAGCGACCCAGGGTGACTGTCGGGGGTACTTAAGCCAAGGTGGCTTTAGCTTTCTCGACAATCGCAGCAAACGCCGCTTTTTCGTTCACTGCCAGATCAGCCAGAACCTTACGGTCGATCTCGATGGACGCTTTTTTCAGGCCAGCGATGAAACGGCTGTAGGACAGACCGTTAACACGTGCACCAGCATTGATACGAGCGATCCACAGTGCGCGGAACTGACGTTTTTTCTGACGACGGTCACGGTAGGCGTATTGGCCAGCCTTGATAACCGCTTGCTTGGCAACACGGAATACGCGTGAACGCGCGCCGTAGTAGCCTTTAGCAAGTTTCAGAATTTTCTTGTGGCGCTTACGCGCCATGACGCCACGCTTTACACGAGCCATGAGTTACTTCCTCTATTCTTGACTAAAATTAACGAAGGCGCAGCATGCGCTCGACTTTTGCAACGTCAGACGGATGCAGCAAGCTGCTACCGCGCAGTTGACGCTTACGCTTGGTCGACATTTTAGTCAGGATGTGGCTCTTGAAAGCGTGCTTGTGCTTGATACCGTTAGCAGTTTTCAGAAACCGCTTAGCAGCACCACTTTTAGTTTTCATCTTTGGCATGTTCGGTACTCCGCATTCAGTTGATAAACATAATCAGAAGGCCTGCCGTGCCCTATTGATTACTTCTTCTTTTTCGGGGCGATGACCATAATAAGCTGGCGTCCTTCCATCTTAGGATGCTGTTCGACCGAACCGTACTCGAGCAGGTCAGCTTCAACCCGCTTGAGGAGTTCCATCCCCAGCTCCTGGTGGGCCATCTCACGGCCGCGGAATCGCAAGGATACCTTGGCCCTGTCCCCATCACTCAGGAAACGTACCAGGTTGCGCAGTTTTACCTGGTAATCCCCTTCCTCCGTCCCTGGACGAAACTTGATTTCTTTTACTTGAATCTGCTTCTGGTTCTTCTTCGCCGCGGCAATCTGCTTCTTCTTCTCGAAGATCGACTTGCCGTAGTCCATCACCCGGCAAACGGGTGGGATTGCGTCGGCGGAGATTTCCACCAGGTCCAATTTGGACTCTTCAGCAATACGAAGCGCTTCATCAATCGAGACGATGCCAATCTGCTCGCCGTCAGCGCCAATTAACCGAACCTCGCGTGCCGAGATATTCTCGTTGATCGGGGCTTTCGGTGCAGCTCGTTTATCTTGTCTCATTTCACGCTTAATAATAATTACTCCGAATCTGGGCGACCACGCCGGGAAACCGCTTGCGCGAGGAACTCAGCGAACTGGGCGACGGGCATCGAGCCCAGGTCAGCACCTTCACGAGTACGCACAGCGACAGTCTGCATCTCGACTTCCCGATCTCCGATAACCAAAAGATAGGGAACCTTGAGCAAAGTATGCTCGCGGATTTTAAAGCCGATCTTTTCATTTCTCAAGTCGGACTTGGCACGAAATCCGCTTTCATTGAGAGTTTTTTCAACTTCAGCGGCAAAATCTGCCTGTTTATCAGTGATATTCATGATCACTGCCTGGGTCGGAGCCAGCCACGCAGGGAATGCACCCTCGTAGTGCTCGATCAGGATCCCGACGAACCGTTCGAACGAGCCGAGGATCGCCCGGTGCAGCATAACCGGGTGTTTACGGCTGTTGTCTTCGGAGACGTATTCGGCTCCCAGACGGATCGGCAGGTTAAAATCGAGCTGCAGGGTACCACACTGCCAGACGCGACCAAGGCAATCTTTCAGCGAGAACTCGATCTTCGGACCGTAGAACGCACCCTCGCCTGGCTGCAGGTCGTACGCAAGCCCCGCACTGTCCAGTGCTGCGGCCAGTGCAGCTTCGGCGCGATCCCACAGCTCGTCGGAACCCACGCGTTTTTCCGGACGAGTGGACAGCTTCATCTCGACTTCGGTGAAGCCGAAATCGCGATACACGTCCATGGTCAGCTTGATGAACGCGGCGGATTCGGCCTGCATCTGCTCTTCGGTGCAGAAGATGTGGGCGTCATCCTGAGTGAAGCCACGTACCCGCATGATGCCGTGCAGTGCACCCGATGGCTCGTTACGGTGGCAGGCACCGAACTCGGCCAGGCGCATCGGCAACTCGCGGTAGCTCTTCAGGCCCTGGTTGAACACCTGTACGTGGCACGGGCAGTTCATCGGCTTGATGGCGTAGTCGCGGTTTTCCGACTGAGTCGTGAACATGTTGTCGGCGTAGTTGGCCCAGTGCCCGGATTTCTCCCACAGGCTGCGGTCAACGACTTGCGGCGTCTTGATCTCAAGGTAGCCGTTGTCGCGCTGAACCTTGCGCATGTACTGCTCAAGCACCTGGTACAGGGTCCAGCCGTTCGGGTGCCAGAACACCATGCCCGGCGCTTCTTCCTGGAGGTGGAACAGGTTCAGACGCTTGCCGATCTTGCGATGGTCGCGCTTTTCGGCTTCTTCGATGCGCTGGATGTAGGCCGCCAGCTGCTTCTTGTCAGCCCAGGCAGTGCCGTAGATCCGCTGCAGTTGTTCATTCTTCGCATCACCGCGCCAGTAGGCACCGGACAGCTTGGTCAATTTGAACGACTTGAGGAAGCGCGTGTTCGGCACGTGCGGGCCACGGCACATGTCGACGTATTCTTCGTGGTAATACAGGCCCATGGCCTGCTCGTCCGGCATGTCTTCCACCAGGCGCAGCTTGTAGTCTTCGCCGCGGGCAGTGAACACATCAATCACTTCGGCGCGCGGAGTGACTTTCTTGATGACGTCGTAATCTTTTTCGATCAGCGCGTGCATGCGCTGCTCGATGGCCGCCAGGTCGTCCGGAGTGAAAGGACGCTCGTAGGCGATATCGTAATAGAAGCCTTCGTCGATGACCGGGCCGATGACCATCTTCGCGGTTGGGTACAGCTGCTTGACCGCGTGGCCAATCAGGTGCGCGCAAGAGTGGCGAATGATCTCCAGCCCCTCTTGATCCTTGGGCGTAATGATTTGCAGGCTGGCATCGCCGGTGATCAGGTCGCTGGCGTCAACCAGCTTGCCGTCGACCTTGCCGGCCACGGTGGCCTTGGCCAGGCCGGCACCAATGGATGCGGCGACCTCGGCTACGGAAACCGAATGATCGAATGAACGTTGACTGCCGTCGGGAAGAGTAATAGTTGGCATGGCGCCTCCTCTCCTAGTGGTGACCCCTACCAAAGGTCACGTGGGTTGGGATGAGCCAGTACAAGATCCAACACCAGGCCGTTCAGTGATGAACGCCTGCCTTACAGCGGCAGGAGCCTTTCGGCCAACCGGTAATCGAACCAGAGTGACTGGAGTTAAGCAAAAAAGACCTTGGCAAGGCGGCATAAGCGCGCCGGAAAATAGCCAAGCGAAAGATGCTAGCACAGATGAACGGTCATGGCGCCGGCGCCGCTTAACGAAACGCAAATTCCCGGCTTTTAGGGGCAAAAGTGAACTTGAACTGTACGGCGAGCCTCAAACACACCGAGAATCACCGTTCGTCCATGACTCCAGGAGCATTTCATTATGCGTTTTACCTCGACTTTCGCCCTTGCTGCATCCCTGACCCTCATGTCCCTGGGTGCGCACGCCGCAGCCCCGTCGAACTGGCCTGCCGGTGCACGGGACAGCTTCATCAAGGATTGCAGTGCAGCCGCCCAGCAAAGCGTTGATGCCAAAACCGCCAAAGACCATTGCGAATGTGGCGCGGACAAGATCAATGCCGAATTGAGCAGTGCCGAGATCAAGGAACTCATGACTAACCAGAACGCAGATCCCGCGTTGAAAAACAAAGCTGTGGCGGCTATTTCGTCCTGCAAAGTCGTGAAGAAAAAGTAATTTTTACACCCCGCCAGACCGGCTAAAGGACCAGAAATCGCCCTGAAAACTGCCATTTCTCACAAATTACGCAGCTTTTACGGCTTTTTTTACTAGCTGATATTTCGCTTAGAAGCCCCGTAGATCGGGGCTTTCAGCCAACCAAGGCATGAAACGCAACGCGATTGAATAGCAAACAATGCCTTGGGGGGGCTCCCAAGCCGAACATTTCGACTATGATAGCTCGGTGTGCCCAGTTGGCCTGAGCAGCACAGCACTACTGAAAATATATGTTTCTTGGAGATACACCATGTCTAATCGCCAAACCGGCACCGTTAAATGGTTCAACGATGAAAAAGGCTTCGGCTTCATCACTCCTCAAGGTGGCGGTGACGACCTGTTCGTACACTTCAAAGCTATCGAAAGCGACGGTTTCAAAAGCCTGAAAGAAGGCCAAACCGTTTCCTTCGTGGCTGAGAAAGGCCAAAAGGGTATGCAAGCTGCACAGGTTCGCCCAGAGTAATTCTGCGCCGAACTAAAAAAACCCCGTCCATGTGACGGGGTTTTTTATGGCCTGGAGAAAAGCGCTGAAACCATCAGCCGCAGTTGACGCGATTGATCACCAGGTTGTCATCGGTATTGAGATTCAGGCGATCGGAGCGGTATTCCAGGGTGACCATGTCGTCTGGTTTGAGAATGCGTGCGTTCTGCGCACCGGCGCGGCTACGGGCCTGTTCCAGCAGTTGCGGCGAAGCCTTCTGGCCGATTGCGAACTCGGCAGCCTTCGCCTCACAGCGGCTATGACCAGCATCGGTCACGGCAGTGTCTTTGGCTGGCTCAGAGGTACCCGGGGTGCTGCAACCCGTCAAGACAAGCGCAGCCAACAAAGTACCGAATGATGCGAGCTTCCAAGGCATGAAGCCTCCTTTAAGAAAAAATGGGCAGAGACCGTGCGACCGCGGTTTGGCCGATTGGTTTCCGAATTGTCACAATTGGCCGTTGGCCAGTCTGCCTGAGTCGACGCTGGGTACCAGCGAATCAATCGTCACCAGATATGAACGCGCTCAGTAGATGTCGATGTAATCAAACGGCGGCGTCGGCCAGTTCTGCTTGAGCGCATTGAAAATCTGCATCACCCACACCTCGTCGCTGGCTGCGACGTTGCCGACATAACCGGAACCCGCCGCCCAGGTTTCGAGACGAAACAGCAGGCCGTCGATATCAACACCGCCCACCACGCCCGAAGATAGGTAGGCAATGCCTGCTTTGGTGACGCGCAATTGGGTGTGAACGTTGTCACTGGCGGAGGCCAGCAACTGTTTCACAGCCTCCAGCGTCAGGTTCTCGGGGTTGTTCAAATCGATCTGCACGCGGTTTGCCCTGGCAATTAAACAGGCGGACAGTGTCGCACAGCCCTCCCCTCATGCCTAAGTAGCAGTGCCAAACGCTGCGCAAAATGGTTAACTCCACTCGCAAGACAGCACCAACCGCCTTCCAGCCTCGCGAGCCCCCCATGACCATCGTCACGATCCACGCCGACATCAAAGCCAAGTGGCCCCAAGGGCAAAGCTCCTATAGCCCGGGCAGCCCCGAGGAGTTGGCAATCATCGGTATCGACCTGCTGGTCAAGGAACTGGGTACTCAGGCCGCGCAGGCATTCATCGGCCAGGTATTCGAGAAATACCCGACCGATCACATGGGGGCGCCAGACCCCGAGCGCGAATAAGACCCGGCCGACGAACGCCGACCGGTAAAGCGCTTACTTCAGGCGACCAAGACGCTCAGTCAGCAGATCGAAGAAGCCCTGGGCATCGCCGTTTTCAACCCAGAATGCGTTCTTCGGTTGTTTCAGGCCGTCGTACCAATCAACGATGGTCTGGCCGAAGGTCGGGCCTTCACGGCTGTCCACCACCACATTGACCTCACGGCCGCTGAACAGCGAAGGCTTGAGCAGGTAGGCAATGACGGTAGCGTCATGCACCGGGCCACCCGGGATGCCGTAGTGCTCCATGTCGCCTTTGACGTATTCATTGAGAATATCGCCCACCACCTTGCTCGCGTTGTTGTTCAGCGCAGCGATTTGCTTCAGGCGTGCGTCACTGGTCAGGACCTTGTGGGTCACGTCCAATGGCAGGTAAGTCAGCTTGACGCCACTTTTGAGCACGATCTCAGCCGCTATCGGATCCGCGAACAGGTTGAACTCGGCCACCGGCGTGATATTGCCGCCGTTGAAGTGCGCGCCGCCCATCACTACCACTTCCTTGATGCCTTGCGTGATCTCCGGCGCCTGGGTCA
This sequence comes from Pseudomonas sp. Xaverov 83, assembly GCF_019352905.1. NCBI lineage: Bacteria > Pseudomonadati > Pseudomonadota > Gammaproteobacteria > Pseudomonadales > Pseudomonadaceae > Pseudomonas > Pseudomonas sp. Xaverov 83. The sequence goes on from NZ_JAAAFU010000053.1 coordinate 48,420, forward strand.
ACGCCAGCGCCAGGTTGGTCTGTGGACCGAGCATGGCAATGGTGATGCTGTGGGGTTTGGCGGTGCTCAGGGTCTTGATCAGATAATCAACGGCATTGCCTTCGGCCAGGCCTTTTTTCGGCTCATGCACGGTGACACCGGAGATGCCTTCCTTACCGTGGATATTTTCGGCGTAGATCGGCGTGCGCAGCATCGGTTTCGGGGCACCGGCGTATACCGGGATGTCCTCGCGCCCTGCCCACTCACGAGCCAGGCGCGCATTGCGGGAGGTCTTGTCCAGGCGCACGTTACCGGCAACGGTGGTCAGCGCACGGATGTTCAGCTCATCGGGCGAAGCCATGGCGAACAGCAAGGCCACCACATCGTCCGCACCGGGGTCGGTATCGATGATCAGGTCGATTTTTTCCGCCCCGTGGGCGCTTGCAGCAGTCAGGAAGGACAAAAGCAGCACACTCCGGAAAAGGTGTCGCAGGGTTTGGGTACCACGTTGCATGACGCACTCCTTGTCGTTGGGAATTCTAGAACGTTACGCCGGAGACCAGCGCGATATTGCAGTAAGGCTGGCACTCACCGGTGCGCACCACCGCCCTCGCCTTGCGGCTGAGCTGCTTGAACTCTTCATGGCTGAGCAGGCGGCGCTCGCCGAGAGCGGCCTGTTCGGTCAGGGTATTGAGATCAGCCAGGGCCGGCGGCTGCTTGAGCAGGATTTCTTCCGCGAGTACGTGGCTTTCCACCTGCATTTCACTGAGAACAATGCGCAAGGTGCTGACGAAATCCGGGATACCTTTGGTCAGCGCCAGGTCGATCAGTTCAACACCCGGCGGCACCGGCAGGCCGGCATCACCGATCACCAGAATGTCGCCGTGGCCAAGGGATGCGATCACCCGCGACAGCGCGATATTAAGCAAGGGAGTCTTTTTCATGAGGGCACAAAACCTTGGACGTCATGCAATGTAGGAATGGAGGGTTGCGCACCCGCACGGGTGACCGACAGCGCAGCAGCCACCTGGCCAAAACGAATGGCCTGGGCCTCGCTTTTGCCGCTGGCCAGCGCCGCCGCAAAACCGCCGACGAAGGTGTCACCGGCAGCCGTGGTATCGACCGCCTTGACCTTGGGCGCCATCAGGTGCTCAAAGCCCTGGCCATCGGCAAACAATGCGCCCTCGGAGCCGAGGGTAATGATGACTTTGCCGGCACCGGCCTTGATCAGACGCGTAGCAGCGACCTTGGCGCTGTCCAGTGAATCCACCACCACGCCACTCAAGGCCGAGGCTTCGCTTTCGTTGGGAATCAGGTAATCGATGGCGGCGTACCAATCTTCAGGCAGAGGACCGCTGGCTGGTGCCGGATTGAGGATCACCGTCTTGCCCAGTTCGCGACCGCGTTTGAGGGCATGGCCAACAGTCTCCATCGGCGTCTCAAGCTGACAGACAATCACGTCGGCAGCCTGCAGCACGCTGTCAAAGGTCTGTAATTTGGCTGGGGTCAATTCGCCATTGCTGCCGGCGACGATGACAATCGCATTCTGGCTGCTGTCATCCACCACGATCAGCGCCACACCGCTGGAACCGTCGACGGTGCTGACGGCCTGGCAATCGATGCCTTCCACCAACAATGCGTCGCGTAATTGCGCGCCGTAGGCATCGGTACCCACGCAACCGACCATCGCGACTTCGGCCCCAAGACGCGCCGAAGCGACCGCCTGGTTTGCGCCCTTGCCGCCGGGAACGGTGGAAAACGATTGGCCGATCAGGGTTTCACCGGCGCGGGGCAGCCGACTGGCCCGGGTGACCAGGTCCATGTTCAGGCTGCCTATTACCACTACTTTTGCTGGCATACATCAGTACTCATCAATTCGGTTCAGCGGTATTGGGCAAACACACCGGCCAACGGCGCCGTCGACTCGCGCAGAACAATACTCGGCGTCACGATGCGTTGATCGATCGGCAATTGGGGTGTCGCAATTCGTCGCAGTAAAATCTCGGCCGCCATCTCTCCCAGTTGCAGGATCGACTGGCCCACCGTGGTCAGCGCCGGGTACACGTACTGGCTCATTTGAATATCATCGAACCCGATCACCGACAGCTCACCGGGCACGCGGATATTACGTTCGGCAGCCGCGCGCAATACGCCGAAGCCGATCATGTCGTTGCCGGCAAAAATCGCACTGGGGGGATTATCCGCCAGCAATTGCGCTGCCGCCGCGTAACCACCGGTGCTGGTGAAGTCACTCTCCAGCACACGACCGGCCGGCACTTCGAGCCCCGCCTCGGCCAGCGCGCGGTAGTAACCCGCCATACGCATCTGCGCCACGCGGGTATGGCTCGGGCCACCAATGCAGGCAATGTCGCGGTGCCCCAAATCCAACAGATGACGGGTCGCCAGGTAGGCGCCCTGTTCGTGGTCGATGCGCACGAGGTCCACATCGATCCCGTCCAGCGCGCGGTCGACGATGACCATCGGCGTACGCACCGCTTTCAGGCCCGTTGCCAGGCCGCTGTCATCACCGCCTACCGAGGTCACGATCAAGCCGTCGATGCGCTTCTCCAACAGCACCCTCAAGTAGCTGCGCTGCTTTTCGGCATTATCGTCGGAGTTGCAGAGGATCACGCAATAGCCGTTACGCTCGCAGTAATCCTCGATGCCCCTGGCCAGTTCCGCAAAATACGGGTTGAGGCTGTTGGGCACCAACAGGCCGATGGTCGCGGTAGTCTTGGCCTTCAGCGATCGCGCGACCGCACTGGGTACATAGTCGAGCTGCTTGATGGCCGCCTCGACCTTGATCCGTACCGGCTCGCTGACCGGGCGCGTCTTGTTCACCACATGGGACACCGTGGTGTAGGAAATCCCCGCAAGCGCCGCCACATCCTTGATCGTTGCCATGGCTCAGGCTCGCCGACTGGCGCGCTGGCTGCGGTAAGTATCCAGCACCACCGCAATCACGATCACGGCACCGGTGATGATACGTTTGGTCGGTTCGGTGGCGCCAATCTGCGCCAGCCCTGCCGCGAGTACCGAGATGATCAGCACGCCGAAGAAGGTACTGATCACCGAGCCGCGCCCGCCCATCAGGCTGGTACCGCCGATCACCACGGCGGCAATCACTTGCAATTCCAGGCCGGAACCGGCGTTTGGATCCGCAGCTTCCAGGCGCGAAATCTGGAATAGTGCCGCCACGCCGGCCAGCAGGCCCATCAGGCTGAACACCAGGATCTTGTAGGGCTTTGGATTGATACCCGCCAGACGCACGGCCTCTTCGTTGGTGCCGATGCCGATCAGGTAGCGACCGAACACGGTACGCGTCAGCACAAGCTGCGCGGCGATGATCACCAGCAACGCGATGATGAAAGAAGGCGAAATCCCGAAGGCCACCGGGTTCGACAGCCAGGCAAACGAATCACCAATGTATGCGGTGCGCGAGCCGGTCATCTGGTACGCCACGCCGCGGGCCATTTCCAGCACGCCCAGAGACACGATGAACGACGGGATGCGCCACGCCACGGTGATGGAACCGGTGATAGTCCCGGCCAACGCGGCGCAGCCCATGCCCAGTATGGCTGCCGGCAACACGCTCCAGCCCCAGCCGAGAATCGCTACGCTGACGGCCGATGCGGCCAGGGCCAACACAGACCCCACCGACAGGTCGATACCGCCGATGATCAGCACGAAGGTCATGCCCACCGCCAACACCATCAGGTCGGGAATCTGGTTGGCCAGGGTGCTGAAGGTGTCGTACGAGAGGAAGTGGTCACTCAGGAACGAGAACAACGCGATCATCGCCAGCAAAGCACCGGCCAGGCCAAGGTAAGTGCCCAGGCCGTAAAAGTTGCCGCCACGTTTTGCAGGGGAGGAAATGGTTTTCATGGGGTATTCCTAGGCGCTGCGTCATTGAGCAGCGCATCACGTTTCTGATAGCCGGCAAAAGCAGCGGCAAGCAATTCGTCCTGGGTCCAGCTGTCGCGCTCGAAGGTCTCGATCAGGCGCCCGGCGGAAAGCACGCCGATGCGGTCGCAGATCAGCATCAACTCACGCAGGTCGCTGGACACCACCACCAGCGCCTTGCCCTGGCGGGTCAGGTCGCCGAGCAGCGCATAAATATCGAATTTGGCGCCAACGTCGATGCCCCGGGTCGGCTCATCGAACAACATCACTTCGCAGTCGCGCTCCAGCCAGCGGCCAATCACCACCTTCTGCTGGTTACCGCCCGACAGTTCGGACACCAACTGCGCCGGGCTGGAACTGCGGATGCGCATGGCGTCGACCTGGCGCTTGGCCAACGCGGTTTCGTCACGACTATTCACCAAGCCACCGCTGGAGACCTTCGGCATGTTGCCCAAGGCAATATTGGCGCCGATGGATTGCGTCAGCAGCAGGCCTTCGCCTTTACGGTCCTCGGTGATCAGGGCGATGCCATGACCGACCGCGTCGGCAGGCGAACGAATGCTGACGACTTGCGCGGGTGTGCCCAGGGCCACGGTGCCGCTGTCGGCGATATCGGCACCGAAGATCAGGCGCAGCAATTCTGTACGGCCAGCGCCGATCAAGCCGGAGATGCCGTAGATTTCACCGGCACGCACTTCAAAGGACACGTCGCGGACCTTGTCCGAGCGGGTCAGGCCTGTGACCGTCAACAGCGGCGCGCCGATGGTGCGCGGGCCCAGGTCGATTTTCTCGCCCAGTTCGCGGCCCACCATCAGCGTGACCAGTTGCTCACTGTTGTAGTTGGCCATCGGCTCGACACACACCAGCTTGCCGTCACGCAGTACTGCAATGCGCTGGGCGACACGGGCAAGCTCTTCGAGCCGGTGGGAAATATAGATAATCGCCACGCCCCGGGCCTGCAGGCGGGTGATTTGTTCAAACAGCATCTCGACTTCACGGGCGGTCAACATCGCCGTGGGTTCATCGAGGATCAATACGTGGCAATCGCCAATCAGGTTGCGGGCAATTTCGACCATCTGTTGGTGGCCGATGCCGAGGCTGCCGACCAGAGTGTCCGGGTCGATGGCGTCCAGGCCAACTTGCGCCATGGCTTCAATCGCGGCCTTGCGCAGTTGCTTGCGGCTGATCCAGCCACCGTGGCTGGGCAGGTTATCGAGGAACAGGTTTTCGGCGACGGTAAGGGTCGGCAACAGGTTGAGCTCCTGCATGACCATGCGGATGCCCTGCTCTTCAGCCTGGGTCCGGCTGCCCGGCGTGTAGGCCTGGCCATTGAACTGCATCTGGCCGTCGGTCGGCGTGACCAGCCCGCCGATGATTTTCGACAGGGTGCTTTTCCCCGCGCCATTTTCACCGGTAAGCGCCAACACTTCCCCACGGTTGAGCGTCAGGGTGATGTCGGACAGAACCGGTTGGGCATAGGTCTTGCCGATACCGCTGACCGAGAGGACAGCGTTCGGTGCGGAAGATGACATAGGAACGTCTCCAGGCGTCCGCTCGAGTGAGCGGACGCTGTTTGGTGCTGCCGGGGAATTACTTCTTGAGGACGAGCTCGACCGGGGTTTCGATTACGCCATCTTTGGCGTCGACTTTTTCACCCTTGACCAGCTTGAGCGCGTTCTGGATACCGAACACCGCTTGCTGGGCAGCTGCCTGGTCGGCGGTCGCCAATACGCGGCCGTCCTGCAGCATGGGTTTAATGGCTTCGATGTTGTCGTAGCCCACGACCAACACCTTGCCGGCCTTGCCTGCCGCACGTACGGCAGAGACAGCGCCCAGCGCCATGTTGTCGTTACCGGCCAACAATGCCTTGAGGTCCGGGTATTCGCTCAGCATGGCGGATGCGACTTTCTGACCCTGGTCGATTTCCCAGTTACCCGACTGGGTGGAGACGATCTTCATGCCGGCGGCGTCCATCGCATCTTTGTAGCCTGCGGTACGCTGTTGGGCGTTGGTGGTGGTCGGCACACCTTCAATGATGCCGACCTTGTCACCCGCAGCCAACTGCTTGGCCAGATAGTCGCCCACCAGCTTGGACCCTTTGCGGTTGTCCGGGCCTACAAACGGGATATCGAGGTTTTTGCTTTTCAGCACTTGCGGATCAAGGCGGTTGTCGATGTTGACGACCTTGATGCCTGCATCGGAGGCTTTCTTCAGCACAGTGACCAACGCCTTGGAGTCCGCAGGTGCGATCACGATGGCGTTTACTTTGGCGAGGATCATCTGGTTGACGATATCGATCTGGGCACTGGTATCGGTTTCGTTCTTGATCCCGTTGGTGATCATGTCGAAATCGGCGGCGTGTTCTTTCTGGTAAGACTTGGCGCCGTCCTGCATGGTGACGAAGAATTCGTTGGCGAGGGATTTCATGACCAGGCCGACCTTGGGTTTGGCGGCGGTCTCGGCAGCAAATGCAGAGGAAAGAGGCAGGGCAGCGGATGCGGCAGCAAGCACAGCGACAGCAAGAAGACGTCCAGCGAATGGCAGCTTCATGGGTTCACTCCGATCTTATGATTATTGTGAGCAACGCTTGCACCGAAGAACGCTTCGGCAGCCATCCCACCCGGGCGACTGATACGAGCTTTCACGACACGCCAAGAGCAGCCCGTGAAACATCTCGCAAACGTTTGCGTTAGATCAAACTATGAGAAGCTTGTCGGGATTTGTCAACGGGAGAAAACAGCCTTTTGATGAATCCGCTCTACGCCCTGCCCTCGCAGCCATTGGCTGTCCTCCCTAAACATCGATGCCGCTTGATCGTTCTCTGAAGCGACAGGTCGCGATGTGCCTTCTGCGTTTAAAACCAAACTTTTCCGTCATCCTTTTCGGACAACCGAACATTCGCACGCCGTTTTGTTCGGAAAGCCGGACAAAAGACGAAGTCCCTTGCTTAAAAATCAAATAAATATAGATATAAATCAATAGGTTAAATTCTATTACCAAACAAAATACCGCTGGTACAAATCCTGCTCTTACTCAGCACCTCGCGGCGTACAGAACCGCCCGGGTGTTTCTAGATGAACCTGCATCAGCACTCATCAAAAACTAGAGAGAAGAATAATGAAATCTGCGTTGAAAACTTTCGTCCCGGGCGCGTTAGCCCTCCTGCTGTTGTTCCCTGTTGCTGCTCAGGCAAAAGAAGCTGAAACCCAGCAAAAACTGTCCAACGTGGTGATCCTTGCCACCGGCGGCACCATCGCCGGCGCTGGCGCCAGCGCAGCCAATAGCGCGACCTACCAGGCCGCCAAAGTCGGCATCGAACAACTGATCGCCGGTGTTCCTGAGCTTAGTCAGATCGCCAATGTACGCGGCGAGCAAGTGTTGCAAATTGCCTCCGAAAGCATCACCAACGAAAACCTACTGCAACTGGGTCGCCGCGTCGCCGAGCTGGCCGACAGCAAGGACGTCGACGGCATCGTGATCACCCACGGTACCGACACCCTGGAAGAGACTGCCTACTTCCTCAACCTGGTGGAAAAAACCGACAAGCCAATCGTCGTGGTCGGCTCGATGCGCCCAGGCACCGCCATGTCGGCTGACGGCATGCTCAACCTGTACAACGCCGTTGCCGTCGCCGGCAGCAAAGACGCCCGCGGCAAAGGCGTGCTGGTCACCATGAACGACGAGATCCAGTCGGGTCGCGACGTCAGCAAAATGATCAACATCAAGACTGAAGCGTTCAAGAGCCCATGGGGCCCGCTGGGCATGGTGGTGGAAGGCAAGTCCTACTGGTTCCGCCTGCCAGCCAAACGCCACACCATGAACTCGGAATTCGACATCAAGACCATCAAAAGTCTGCCGGACGTCGAAATCGCCTACTCCTATGGCAACGTAAGCGACACCGCCTACAAGGCCCTGGCCCAGGCCGGCGCAAAAGCCATCATCCACGCCGGTACCGGCAATGGCTCAGTATCGTCCAAGGTGGTGCCAGCCCTGCAGGAACTACGCAAGCAAGGCGTGCAGATCATTCGTTCTTCCCACGTGAATGCCGGCGGTTTCGTTCTGCGTAACGCCGAACAGCCTGACGACAAATACGACTGGGTAGTTGCCCATGATCTGAACCCGCAGAAAGCCCGCATCCTGGCCATGGTCGCCCTGACCAAGACCCAGGACAGCAAGGAACTGCAACGGATGTTCTGGGAATATTGATCGCTCCCAGGCCCGGCCGGTAACGGTTGGGCCATCCCGCTCGTGGCGCACCGCGAGCGGGTCCAAATTCCCCCGCTTTACCCCCCGCGCAATAAACCGTTGAGAACCAAAGCCCTCCTACACCAAATCGGCAAAACCACTGTCAGAAGAACTTCTTGGATTTTAAGCAGTTGCGAAATTGCCCACAGTTAAATACTGTATGCACGTACAGCCTAATAAGGAATACTCCGTGGCAAAGCCCTCTTCCGCAGCACCCGCAGCGCCTGACGCCTACCAACGCCTGGCCGTTCGCGTGCAAAAAATCATCAATTCCACCAACGCTCAAAAGAACAAGGCGGCGCTGATTTTCCGTTTACCCGAGGAACCGGAAGACGAATGGGCACGACTACTGGAGGAAATCGCAGAAAACGACAACGTCACCCTCGCTTATCGCGATGACGGTGGCGTGCAGATTTTCTGGGTTGTGCCGAAGGAAGATTGAGTCAATGAGTGCCCGTTTTATCAGTCTGTTGTTTGTGTTTTTTGCTGTCACCGCTCACGCCCAAGCGCCCAAGACGTTCAGCGAAGCCAAGAAAATCGCCTGGAAGCTGTATGAACCGCAATCCACGGAATTTTATTGCGGCTGCAAATACAACGGTAACCGGGTGGACCTGAAAGCCTGCGGCTATGTCCCGCGCAAGAACGCCAACCGGGCAGCACGCATTGAATGGGAACACATTGTTCCGGCCTGGCAGATCGGCCATCAGCGCCAGTGCTGGCAGGATGGCGGGCGCAAGAACTGCACCCGCAAGGATGCGGTGTACAAGCGCGCTGAGGCCGACCTGCACAACTTGGTGCCGAGTATCGGCGAGGTCAATGGCGACCGGAACAATTTCAGTTTTGGCTGGCTGCCGGTACAAAGCGGGCAATATGGATCGTGCCTGACCCAGGTGGATTTCAAGGCCAAGAAGGTTATGCCCCGCCCGTCCATTCGCGGGATGATCGCCCGTACGTACTTCTATATGAGCAAGCAGTATGGCCTGCGCCTGTCGAAGCAGGACCGCCAACTCTACGAAGCCTGGAACAAGACCTACCCGGTACAACCCTGGGAACGCCAGCGCAATCAAACCGTGGCGTGCGTGATGGGGCGCGGCAATGAATTTGTCGGCCCGGTGAACTTGAAAGCCTGCGGTTGAATGTAAAAAGCGGGAGCGCCATGGACTCCCGCTTGCCGATCCTTTACTGCGCAACCTTGTGTTCGATGACCTCGGACACGGTGTCATTTTTCTTCGCAGTGGCGAGTTTCTCGGTCAACTGCACCTGCTTGGCCTCGGCCTCGGCCTTGGTGCTGAACGGGCCCAGCAGCACCTGATCCTTACCGTCTTCCTTCGTCAGATAGAAACTGAAACCGTGTTCCAGCAACCAGGCGGTCAGGTCAGTTATCGCTTGCAGCTTGTGATCCGGTGGCCCCACCCATACATCCCACTCTTGAGCGGCGATCGCACCGGCCGCTGGTTGGGCCTGGGCGGGCGCCTCGGCAACGGCGGGCCTGGACTTGGGGGCATCGACACTTTTACCTTCACCGCAACCGGCCAATGCCAACACCGCAATTGCCATCGCTACTTTACGCACTACCCTGCTCCTTAGAGGATCAAAGAGGCGACTTTATCATTCACTGTCTATTCTGGCCGTCATAAACGTTGGCTTAAACAATGCGAATCATGTATCGCAGACCTGTATGATGGCGGCATGGGAATTAATGCCGCCTCTATGCGTCCTAAAAGAGGCAGCCACAGGGAAGCGCTTCGCAGTAAGCTACACACATCCGACATCTGCCCTGTCTGAAACATGTGTCCTTCAAAGCAATCAAGGAGAAGTCCATGCTGATACTCACCCGCAAAGTCGGTGAAAGCATAAACATCGGTGATGACATTACTATCACCATCCTGGGCGTTAGCGGCCAGCAAGTAAGAATCGGCATCAATGCTCCAAAGGACGTTGCCGTGCATCGCGAGGAGATCTACCAACGTATCCAGGCGGGCCTGACGGCTCCGGATAAAAACCAGACACCTTGAAGCGCCTCCAGTAGCCAGCCCTTTCGTTCACTGTAACGGCTGGCGAAAACCTCCTTTAGCCTGCTCGCGGCTTCCCGTGGCCAGCGCGCCCTATTCCCTCATTCAAGCGCCAGCCCACTGTTACCCCAGGCCTACGCCACGTGCCATTCCCGTCGCTGCAATCATCATCAGCACCACCAGCAACGCCTGCAGGTGGCTGATGCGCGCAAAAAGACCTGCCTGGTGCAAATCGAGATGCGCGCCGCGAGCCAAAGCGATGCGCCATTTGATAAAGCGGATCATCGGCGCGAGCTCCAGTAACAAAATTAATACCAGCAGCGTCATCTTCACGTGAAACAACGGCTGGTGCAGGTAATAATCACTGCCTTTTTCATAGCCGCCAAACGCCCGCAGGCCACCGGTTATCAATAAAATCAGGGCGCTGACGCCCCAGATGTTGTCCGTGATCAATACGCGACGCACGGTGGATGGTTCACTCTCTACCAGGCTGCGCAAAGCCTTGCCTCGGGCCAGCACGGCCGACAACGCCATGGCAAATGCCAGTAAATGGACGGCTGCAAGAAACCACTGAACGAACATAAGGCGTACTCCCTTTGCATGACGGAAGGCAGGAACCCTTCACAGTAATAGCCGCTGGGTGCCCTTTACGCATGAAACAGCTTGTATACAAATGGAACTTGTTGAGTTTTCCAGAGCCGAATCTCGTGACAAATCTTTTACAGTCTGCAGCGCGCCAAGGAGCACGTTGATGAGGCGTCCTGATAAACAGCCTTCTTTATCCAAGTCCTGGACGATCGCCGGGCTGATCGCCGTGGTCTTTTTCGGACTGGAGTATGCCGTGCGGTACGAAATGGAGGGCATCTCCGATAATGCCTACTCCTGGTTGGACCTGACGCTGTTCCTGGGCGCGTACTTGTTTGTCTTCTGCCTCCAGCCCCTCCAGGCTGCCATTCATCGAAAATTGTGTCGACGAGCCCCTCACAGTGATCGCCGGAAAGCCTCGTCCTGACCGTCTGTGGAACCGTCCGTTTATGAAGAAGGCCGATCCGGTTAACCGGATCGGCCTTTTTTACGTCAGGCGCTGCAGGTGCAACAGCCCGGCTTCGTCCCGCAAAACCTGTAAATGCTCGTACCCGGCAATCGAGGGGTGTTCCGTGACCATATGCGTATGGTGCGTCGAGGTCACCACCATCACGTCGGCCCCCGCCGCCTCTGCGGCACGAATCCCGACGCTGGCATCTTCAAACACCAGGCAGTCCTGCACCGGCACTCCCAACCGTTGGGCACCGAGCACATAACAGGCCGGATCCGGCTTGCCGCTGGCGACATCCTCCGCAGTGACCAACACCGCCGGTGGGTTGATCCCGGCCGCCTGCATACGGCGCAGAGCCAATGCCTTGGGTGCGGACGTGACCAGCGCCCATTGATCCCCGGGCAGCGCGTTGAGAAATTCCACCGCGCCGGCAATCGCCACCACCCCTTCTACATCCTCGAGTTCAGCCTCGGTAATCCACTGCGCCTCCGCCTGCGCGTCAACCCCGGGCAATGCCTGACGGGTGATGGTATCGATAGCCCGGGCGCCATGAATGGTCTTCAGAAAGGCCGCGACATCCAGCCCGTGGCGTTCAGCCCAGGTCGCCCATACCCGTTCGGCGGCGGCAATGGAGTTCAGGAGCGTGCCATCCATATCGAACAGGAAGGCGCGGTAACGGTTGGCGAATACAGCTGAATCGCGGGTGGACACTGCTCGGTTTCCTCATGTTTTCGTCGCCCGGTCTTGGGTACTGACGAACCACTTGCCCGATGCAATCTACGGATCGCCCCAAACGCTGTAAACCTTCCCGTGGTTTGTATCGGACTGTATGGGAACCCTGTCTGGATACGCGAACCCGCATTTCGCCACGCCCGGGCACACATGGCGGATACACCCCGGGGATTAACTACGACCACCAGCCAATCCGGCTGGCTCACTCGTAGGAGCCTCATCATGTTCAATCTCTTGAAAGCATCGTCCCTGGTATTCGGCCTGGCTGTCGTCGCGGGCCTTGGGCTGTCATCCATGGCGTCGGCCAACACCCACGCCGCCGCGGTCAAAGACCAGCCGTCCCATCTGCTCGCCGAGGGCGGCGCCGACCGCCTGCACGAACGCGGCCTGGCGGAAGGTGGCGCTGAACGCCTGCAGGCAGCCCGTACTGTCTGAAGGGTCACCGTCCAACAAGGGCAGCTTCCAGGCTGCCCATTGCATTACAAACTTGTCATCAAGCTGTCAGTGTTGCCAGCACCCTCACTTCATACAGTGAAGTCGTCAGTCACCCACAGCGGGTGACCCAACTTCCCACTGATAAAGAAGCGAGCCCGCCCGATGAAACCTGTAAGCAAACTCTGCCTGATCGCTGCCAGCCTGTTGATGCTGGGTGCCGGCGCCGCCGTGGCCGGCCCGATTGCACCGGTGAAAGCCAATAACGTAGTGCTGGTACACGGCTCCTGGGCTGACGGTTCCAGCTGGTCCGAAGTGATCACTCGCCTACAGGCCGCCGGCTTGCACGTAACCGCGGTGCAAAACCCGCTGACCTCGGTGGCGGATGACGTTGCCGCCACCAATCGCGTACTCGATCAACAGGACGGCCCTACCGTGCTGGTCGGCCATTCATACGCTGGCACCGTGGTCAGCGACGCCGGGGTCAACCCCAAGGTCAGCTCTCTGGTGTACGTCGCCGCCCGCGCTCCGGACGCCAACGAAGACTTCGTCGCCCTGTCCGCCAAGTACCCGAGCACACCCGTACGTGCCGGTGTGGTGGAGCACGACGGCTACCTGACCCTGAACCAGGACGCCTTCCTCAAGTACTTCGCCGCCGACGTGCCCCGCGCCAAGGCCATGGAGTTGTACGCCGTACAACAACCGATCGCCAAGACCCTGTTCAGCGGCCGCACCGTCAACGCCGCCTGGCACACCAAACCGTCCTGGTATGCGGTGTCCAGCAACGACCAGACCATCAATCCGGACCTGGAACGCTTTCTCGCCAAGCGCATGAACGCCACCACCATCGAAGTGCCGTCGAGCCACTTGTCGCTGGTTTCCCACGCCAAGGAAATCACCGACCTGATCCTCGAAGCCTCCGGCCGCCAGCCCTGATCCCTTCATTACGATCTTGTCATCATCCTGTTGGTTGGCTGTTTGTGTCGCCTGGTTACTGTGAACTCACTGCCGGATACCGGCAGCCAACCCTTAAAGAGAGATACCGCCATGAAACTGTTTATCCTCGGCTTTGCTGCCCTCCTCGCCACCGGCTCGGCGTTTGCCGATACCACCCCGGTCATCCATGACACGCCCGGCTTCTTCATGCACATGGACGTGGCCAAAGTGCTGTCGAGCACCGACACCTACGGCCAGTGCGGCATTGTCCCCGCCCGCCTCGACTACCTCGACAGCCAGGGCCGCGAACACGTGCTGGACTATCAAGTACAGGGCATCGGCTGCCCCAATGACAATTGATCGGGCTACACTTGCGCCACGAAACACCGGCACATCACCAGGGCAACTCCCATGAATATCCTCGTAGTCGAAGACGAGCCCAAGGCGGGCAACTACCTGCTTAACGGCCTGCAGGAACTGGGTTACTCCGTGAGCCTCGCCCGCGACGGTGTGGACGGTTTGCACCAGGCCCTGGAAACCCCGTTCGACGTGATCGTGCTGGACGTGATGATGCCGAAGATGGACGGCTGGGAAGTGCTGCGTCGCCTGCGCAAGGAAGCCGACACACCGGTGCTGTTCCTCACCGCCCGGGACGACATTGCCGACCGCATCAAGGGCCTGGAACTGGGCGCCGACGATTACCTGATCAAGCCGTTTTCCTTCGCCGAACTGGTGGCGCGCCTGCGCACCCTGACCCGGCGCGGGCCAAGCCGTGAAGAAGAACAACTGCAGATCGCCGACCTGCAGATCGACGTGCTCAAGCGCCGCGTCACCCGCGGCGGTGTGCGCATCACCCTGACCAACAAGGAGTTCGCCTTGTTGCACTTGTTCGCCACCCACCAGGACCAGGTACTGTCGCGTTCGCTGATCGCCTCGCGGGTGTGGGACATGAATTTCGACAGCGACACCAATGTGGTCGACGTGGCCGTGCGCCGCCTGCGCCTGAAAATCGACGACCCGTTCCAGCTCAAGCTGATCCACAGCGTGCGCGGCATCGGCTACCGCTTCGATACGCAGCCATGAGCAAGCCTCGGCATTATTCCCTGACACTGCGCCTGGCGCTGATCTTTGCCTTACTGGCGTTCGCCCTGCTGGCGACCCTCGGCGTGGCGCTGTACCGCGACCTTGAGCGCGAGCTGGTCCACCGGGACGATGCCGCGCTGATTTACCGCGTCGACCAACTGCGCAACCTGCTGAACGACAGCAACACCCTGGACCTGATCAAGACCAAGCCAGAGCTGTTCCAGAACATGCTCGGCAACCGCGAGTCGGTGCTGAGCATCGCCGCACCGGGGCAGAAGCCGTTGCTGGAGGTGAACCCCGGCAACATCGACATGCCCACCGTCAAACCGGTACCCAGGGACCACACCCTGGAGTTCGCCGACGTGCAGCACTTGCCCGGGGTGAATGGCGTGCCCTTCTCCACCCTGGCCGCCACCATTGATTCGGGCGACCTGGGCAGCCTGCAAGTCACCACCGGGCGCTTGATGACCGAGCGCACCGCCGTGCTCGCCAGCTACCGGCTGAGTGTCTATATCCTCGCCAGCATCGCCGCGTTGGTACTGGCGGTGGTCGGTTACCTGATGGTGCATCGTGGCTTGCTGCCGTTGCGGCGCCTGGCGGTGCATGCCCAAGGCATCGGCGTCGGCAACCTCGCCGCGCGCCTCGACAGCCAGGGCGCACCGAAAGAACTGCTGCCGATGATTGACTCGTTCAACACCATGCTCGAACGCCTGGCCAAGGGTTTTGTGCAACTGGGGCAGGTCTCCACCGACATGGCCCACGAACTGCGCACGCCCATCAACAATTTGCTGGGGGAAACCCAGGTGGCGTTGCAGCAACACCGCAGCGTCGAGGCCTACCAGCAACTGCTGGCCTCCAACGTCGAAGAGCTTGAACGCCTGGCGCGCATGCTCGACAACATGCTGTTCCTGGCCCGTACCGACCCCGCCAGCGCCCTGCGCCAACGCCAGGAACTGGATGCGGCCGATGAAGTGGAACGCATGGCCGACTACTTCGAAGGCCTGGCGGGCGATGTCGACATCCGCATCCTTGCCCAGGGCGAAGGCGTGATCTGGGCCGAACCGATGCTGTTGCGCCGCGCCCTGGCCAACCTGTGCGCCAACGCCATCAAATATGGTGCGCCGAGTTCCGAGCTGTTGATTCAGGCCACGCCCGGCGCCGAGGGCATCAGCCTGACGGTGACTAACCACGGGGCAACCATCCCGGCGGAGCACTTGCCGAGGTTGTTCGAGCGGTTTTATCGGGTGGATGAATCCCGGGAACGCTCGGCGCACTCCAATGGGCTGGGGCTGTCCATCGTCGCGACCATCATGCAGTTGCACAACGGGCGCTACAGCGTCAGCAGCGAGGACGGTGTGACGTGCTTCGCGTTGTTTTTCCCGGGACGCGAAGCCGAAAACCTCAGCTGACTTGCCCACCCGCTTCAGTGATATCCACCGGGGTATTCCAGGCCGTCAGCAGCGCAATCCGCAACCCTTCAACCTGCATCGGCAATGCCATCGAGGGCGGCTCGGGTACGCGGCCCGCCACCTGTTCGGGCAGCCACGGCACATGGATGAAACCGCTACGTACCCCTGATCCGGCGAGTGCGTGCTGCAAGAGGTAGAACACCTGATTGCACACGAAAGTGCCGGCGGTTTGCGACACGCTGGCCCCAATGCAGGCCTCGCGCACGGCCCTCACCATGGCCTTGCTCGGCAAGGTACCGAAGTAGGCCGCAGGGCCGCCGGGCACCACTTCCGTGTCGACAGGCTGCTGACCCAGGTTGTCCGGAATACGCGCGTCGTTGAGGTTGATCGCGACCCGCTCGATGGAAATATCACTGCGCCCGGGGCCCAGCCCGACCGCAATGACCATCTGCGGGCGATGCTCGGCCAACAGCTGAGCCAGGCGCTCGCCCGCCGTGGCAAAGGCGCAGGGTAACTGCCGCGCGACAATCCGCACATCAGCGCCCAACTGCACACCCTCCAACAGGCGTACCGCCTCCCAGGACGGGTTGATAAGGTCTTGGTCAAACGGTTCGAAACCCGTCAGCAATACAGTGCGCATTTCAGCCTCACATCAGCAGGTAGAGCAGGACAATATTGACCACCAGCATCATCAACGCGGTCGGCATCTGCGCCTTGATCACCGCGTTTTTATCCGGCAGCTCCAGCAACGCCGCCGGGACAATATTGAAGTTGGCCGCCATGGGTGTCATCAACGTACCGCAGTAACCGGAGAACATGCCAATGGCGGCCATCACTGCCGGGTTACCGCCGTAGATGCCCACCAGCACCGGTACACCCACGCCGCCGGTCATCACCGGGAAGGCGGCAAAGCCATTGCCCATGATCACGGTAAACAGCGCCATGCCCAACACATACACCATCACCGCTACCAGCTTGTAATCCAGGTTGATGTAGGTGGTGGTGATGTGCGCCACGGCCGTGCCCACCCCCGCTTCGTTGAACAACAGCCCTAGCATCGCCAGCATCTGCGGCAGCACCATCGCCCAGCCCAGTGCTTCGGTCAGGCGCCGGGATTCGCGAAGGGCTTGCACCGGGGTGTCCCGCGTCAGCCAGCAGGCCAGCGCCAGTGCAATCAGGCAGCCGATGCCCAGGGAAACAAAGGTGGTGTTCTTCGGGTCCAGCAACGGTACGCCGCCGATTTCGGTGTGCTTGAGCAGCACCGAGCCAATCACCGTGGTCAACGGAATGGCCAAGGCCGGGATAAACAGTTTATGCCCCAGGCGACCAGCGCTGGCCCGTGCGGCCTTGTCATGCAACTGGGCATGCGCGCCGCGGCCTACGCCGCCCAGGCCCGCAATGAGCGCCATCACCACCACGCCCACGCCGACCACTACCGAGGGCAGACGCTCCCCCACCAGGAACGGAATGGCAAACAGCAGCCAGAACAACGAACTCGACCAGCGCTTGGGGTGGGTGCGATCCATCAGGATCATCCCTGAGGTGATCACCAGCAGAATGCCAGCCAGCCAATACAGGTATTCAATGGAAATGATCATTGCACCGCCTCCGACTGCTTGGCCGGTGACAGCTCTCGGGTCAGCATTCGGTCAAAGCGATGCAAGCGGATGGCATGAATGATGAAGGCGCAGATCGCCGTCGGAATGCCCCAGACCGCGATGTGCAGAGGCTCGACATCAATCCCCGAACCCAGCAGGAAGGTGTGCATCAGCGCAATCGCACCAAAGGCGACGAAGATATCCTCGCCAAAGAACAGCCCCACGTTGTCGGTCGCGGCACACATGGCCAGGACCTTGTGGCGAAGCTTGTCGGGGAGTTTGCCATAGCGTTTTTCCGCCGCGCCTTCCGCCATCGGCGCCAGCAACGGGCGCACCATCTGCGGGTGCCCGCCCAGGCTCGTCAGGCCCATGGCCGCTGTGGATTCACGCACAAACAGATAGATGATCAGCAAGCGCCCGACCGTGGCCCGCTCAAAGCGCGCGATCCAGTTTTGCGCATGCAGGCGCAAGCCATGGCGCTCCAGCAAGCCGATGACGGCCAGGGGCAACAACAGGATCAATTGCAAGGCGCGGGTCTGGAGGAAGCCGTCGCCCATGGTGGCGAGGATCTTTTCCAGCGGGAAGTGGGCGGCAAACCCGGTGGCAATCGCTGCCGCCGTGACGACCAGCAGCGGATTGAAGCGCAACACAAAGCCGACCACGATGACGAGTACGCCAATCAGCGGCCATAGGTTCACAACAGTTTGCATGGTGGTGAGGTCCTTAAGTGCGCGCTGCGGCGCCAGTAAAGCAGGTAGTGAACAAAGGGTTCACTGCAAGAAAACGGCGTGCAGCCCGGCTCGATTTTTTATTGTTGACCTGGAAGGTCGAGCGTCAGTGGCGGCATCTTTGCTGCTTGGGGAGGGAGGTGTCCAACAAGAAAAATTGTTGCTGCAATCCAATAAAGTTTGTGGGTGTTTGAAGTGTTAGAGGGCATTTGGCAGTCATCGCTTGCCAGACGCCGGGAGGTTCAAGCATCGTAGCCGCCCCATCCGATGCGGTGGCCTCCCCCTTTCTCAATTGTTGTGGATACGGAAATTCAATGAAAACCTCCAAGGCGCTTTACGCCCTGTCGTTCGCTGTTGCCCTCTCGATGCTGGGTGGCTGTGCAGCCAAGGTAAAAAGCGGTGGTGCAGACACCCTGGCCATCCCGGAATCGGCTAAACAAAACCTGGTCGTGAGCTTCAAGGGCAACACCACTGTCGAGCAAAACCAGGACTGGCCACTGCTCAAGCAACAATGGGGCGCGGCCCTGCAAACCGAGGCGCAACAAGCCGGTTATAGCCTCAAGGAAACACCCACCATCAACACCGGCAGTGCCGACGGGGTGGGCATCACCATTAACGTCAGCAAGTTTCGTTACCTGACGGCCGGCAGCCGCTACGCTGCTGGGGCATTGGTGGGTAATGCCTGGGTGTTCTCGAAAGCTGACTTTTCCGACTTGAAATCCGGTGCACCGCTGGGCGCACGCACTTATGAAACAGAGTCATCAGCCTGGGAAGGCGTGGCGTCGGCCATGACCCAGAAGCAGGTCCAGGCGATTGCCAAGCAGGTGATTGCGGACATCAAGAACGCCAAGGCGCAGTAAGCACCTGGCGGCATCCCTGTTGTTTGCGCTGCCGATGGCGACGCGGGGCTGAACAGGCTCAACGTCGCCATCACTCCCGCTAAATCAAGACAAGGACGTGCACATGAGCATCTACCTTTCCCTTTGGCTGGCAGTCACCGCCGTGACCGCCTACCTCGCCAGCGAGCGCGGCAGATCAGGGCCAAGATGGTTTGCGATAGGGCTGTTCGTGCCCTTGATCCCCCTGATCGTCCTCCTGCTGATGCCACGCGTTCCCAAGACCGGTGTGGACGCCCTGGTACACGAAGACCTGCGCCCCTGCCCTGCCTGTTCCAGCCCGATCAAAGCCGCCGCCGCGCACTGCAAGCACTGTGGCGCCGAGGTAGAGCCCATCCCCCTGAAATATCGCAGCGGCTGGGTCGTGCGTCTTTCCGCCGATACCGACACAGCGTTTGGCGAGCTGGTTGCGCAGTTGCAGGCGCTCGATGTACCCACCGTGCTCGATGAGGCACCTCACGCCTTTGTCGGCCCGTTTGAGGAGAAGGCCCAGGCGCAGAATGTGCTTCGGTACTTGAAGTCCGATCATGGCCTGGACGGCCTGGTGACCTGGCGGTCTGTAGCGAGATAACGCTCTGCCATGATGCAGACCCGCTTCGCGAGTTCTTATCACGAGGATTAACGATTTATTTGACGTTTTTTTCTCATTCCCCGCTCTACATTCGCCGCGCCAAAACATGCAAATGATTCCTATTGCCCGGGAATTAATTGCATCGCCCAACGATAAGAGCCCAGGAGTTCGCCCGGCATGATTACCCGCATCCCTTCCTTTCTGAAAAAGGCCCTGTTGGCCACTGCATTGGTCAGCGCCGGACATGTCTATGCGGCGAGCGACTCGGTGGGCATCGTGGTCTACAACGCCCAACACGAAAGCCTCACCAAGGCTTGGGTTGAAGGCTTCACCCAGGAAACAGGCATTCCGGTGACCGTGCGCAATGGCGACGACACCGAGATGGGCAACCAGATCGTCCAGGAAGGCAGCGCTTCGCCGGCAGACGTATTCCTCACTGAAAACTCCCCGGCCATGGTGCTGGTGGATAACGCAGGGCTGTTCGCGCCCGTGGCACCGGGCACGCTGGAACAGGTCGGCGCCGCTTATCGCCCGGCCCAAGGCAAGTGGCTGGGGATCGCCGCACGCTCCACGGTATTTGTCTACAACCCGAACACCTTGAAAGAAGCTGACCTGCCAAAGTCCTTGCTCGATCTCGCCGCGCCAAGCTGGAAAGGCCGCTGGGCCGCCTCCCCGGCCGGTGCCGACTTCCAGGCTATCGTCGCCGCCGTGCTGGTGCTCAAAGGCGAAGCCGCCACCCTCGACTGGCTGAAGGCGATGAAAGCCAACGCCACCATCTATCGCGGCAACAGCGCAGTGCTTAAAGCCGTCAACGCCCGCCAGGTCGACAGCGGCGTGATCTATCACTACTACAGCTTCGTCGATCAGGCCAAGACCGGCGAAAACAGCAAGAACACCGCGCTGCACTATTTCAAGCACCAGGACCCGGGTGCCTTCGTCAGCATCTCCGGTGGCGGCGTGCTGGCCTCCAGCAAACACCCGGAACAAGCGCAGGCGTTCCTGAAATGGATCACCGGCAAAGACGGCCAGGCGATTCTCGAGAGCGGTAACTCGTTCGAATACGCCGTGGGCCAGGGTGCCCAGTCGAACCCGAAACTGGTGCCACTGGCGCAACTCGATGCACCGAAAGTCGACGCGTCCAAACTCGACAGCAAAAAAGCCGTCGAACTCATGACCCAGGCCGGACTGCTCTGATTGCTGCCTGAATCCCTGCCGCCGGGTATCGCGCACGCGCTGCCCGCCCATTCTGCCCGACGCTCCCGTGGCCTGTTCAAAGGCCGCGGCGGCGCGTGGGTGACCGGTTTATCCGTATGGGTCTCACTGCTGGCACTGTTGCCGATAGCCTTTGTGATCGGCGTGTCCTGGCAGATTGGCTGGGCGCAGATCGCTGCCTTGGTGTTACGACCGCGAGTGGGCGAATTGCTGGTCAATACCGTGTTGCTGGTACTGATCACCCTGCCCCTGTGCGTGGTGCTGGGCGTCGCGCTGGCCTGGCTCACGGAGCGCAGCAACCTGCCCGGGCGTCGCGCCTGGTCGCTACTGGCCGTCGCGCCGCTCGCGGTACCGGCGTTTGTTCACAGCTACGCCTGGGTCAGCCTGGTGCCATCGATTCACGGCCTGCCGGCGGGCGTGCTGGTGTCGGTGATTGCCTATTTCCCGTTTCTCTACTTGCCAGTGGCGGCGACACTGCGCCGGCTCGACCCTGCCATTGAGGACGTGGCCGAATCCCTCGGGCTAAAACCCTGGGCGGTGTTTTTCCGGGTGGTGCTGCCACAATTGCGCCTGGCGATCTGCGGTGGCGCGCTGCTGGTGGGCCTGCACTTGCTGGCCGAATACGGGCTGTACGCGATGATCCGCTTTGACACCTTCACCACGGCGATCTTCGATCAGTTCAAGTCCACCTTCAATGGCCCGGCGGCCAACATGCTCGCGGCGGTACTCGCGCTGTGTTGCCTGGCGATGCTCACCGCCGAATCCGCAGCAAGGGGCAATGCCCGTTACGCCCGTGTCGGCTCGGGCAGCGCACGGGAACAGCGAATCGTACGCTTGAAGGCGGGCACCACCGCCCTCGCCCTGGGCCTGCAAACCGTGACCTGCCTGCTGGCCCTCGGCGTGCCGCTGATCACCCTGGGCAAATGGTTGATTGCCGGTGGCCGCGAGGTCTGGCAGTTGGGGGAATTGCTGCCGGCGCTGGAGCAAACCCTGCTGCTGGGCATCGCCGGTGCGGTGCTGACGACCTGCGCAGCGGTGCCGATTGCATGGCTGTCGATTCGTGCACCAGGCCGCTTGCAGCGGGTGCTGGAAAGCTGCAACTACATCACCAGCTCGCTGCCCGGTATCGTCGTGGCGCTGGCCCTGGTGACGGTGACTATCCACTTCGCCCGGCCGATTTACCAAACCACGATCACTGTGCTGCTGGCCTATATGCTGATGTTCCTGCCACGGGCGCTGGTGAGCTTGCGCGCCGGTATCGCCCAGGCACCGGTAGAGCTGGAAAACATGGCCCGCAGCCTCGGCCGTTCTCCTGGCCGCGCCCTATGGCTGATCACCTTGCGCCTGGCCGCACCGGGTGCCGCCGCCGGGGCCGCGCTGGTGTTCCTGGCAATCACCAACGAGCTGACCGCTACCCTGTTGCTCGCCCCCAACGGTACCCGCACCCTGGCCACCGGTTTCTGGGCCATGACCAGTGAAATCGACTACGCAGCCGCAGCCCCGTATGCGCTGCTGATGATCCTGCTGTCGCTGCCGCTGACCGGTCTTCTTTATCACCAATCCAAACGCACGGCTGGCCGATGAACGCTCTCGAACTCACCGCGATCTGCAAATCCTTCGGCACCCAACGCGCCCTGGAAAACATCAACCTGTCAGTGCCCACCGGCAGCCGGACGGTTATCGTCGGGCCTTCCGGTTCAGGCAAAACCACCTTGCTGCGGATGATTGCCGGCTTCGAATTTCCCGATTCCGGCAGCCTCACCCTCAATGGCCAGGTACTGGTGGATGAGCAGCATGAAGTCCCGGCCCATCAACGCCTGATCGGGTACGTGCCGCAAGATGGCGCGTTGTTCCCGCACATGACGGTGGCCGACAACATAGGCTTCGGCCTCAAAGCCAAGGGCGATGTGCGGCAACAGCGAATTGCCGAACTGATGGACAGCGTGGCGCTTGACGCCAGCATGGCCAAGCGTTGGCCCCATGAGCTTTCTGGCGGCCAACAACAGCGTGTGGCGCTGGCCAGGGCCCTGGCACAACAGCCACGGCTGATGCTCCTGGATGAACCCTTTTCCGCCCTGGATACCGGCTTGCGCGCGGCGATGCGCAAAATGGTCGCCAGGCTCCTGGAAGACGCGGGTGTGACCACCATTCTGGTGACCCACGACCAGAGCGAAGCCCTGTCGTTCGCCGATCAGTTGGCGGTGATGCGTCAGGGTTGCCTGGTGCAATCCGGCAATCCGATGGACCTGTATCAGTTTCCCAGGGACGAACAGACCGCCCTGTTTCTCGGCGATGCCGTACTGATGCCCGCCCGCATCGAAGGTGGCTGGGCCCATTGCGACCTGGGCCGCATCGCGGTCAACAGCCTGGGTAACCACGGGCTGGCACAGATCATGTTGCGCCCCGAGCAACTGCACATCAGCCTGGGCGAGCCAGCGACTGAAGGCTGTCAGGGCGTGGTGACCGAGCGTGATTTTGGCGGCAACACCTGCACCCTGACCGTGGCGCTGCAATCGGGCACAGGTCGATCCTTGCTGGTGCGCAGTTCCGGGCTGCAGGCACCGCCGACCGGCAGTGTCGTGCACCTCACAACCGTAGGCCGGGCACACGTACTGACGGACCTCAGTCCCAGCTAAGTGTCGTGCCGTACCTTCTCCCCTGCGCCACTTGCCGCGTACAGGAGAGGTAACCCCGATGAATGCCACAGCAGCCCGTTGGCTGAACAAAGTGCCCGAGGTGACGCTGTCATTCTGGGTGATCAAAGTAATGTCGACGACCGTGGGCGAAACCGGCGCCGACTTTCTCGCCGTCGACGCCGGTTTCGGCGTCGGCTGGACCAGCGTCGGCATGGCGACGCTGCTGGCGATCGCGCTGTTCTACCAACTGCGCACCAAGGCCTACACGCCCTGGATCTACTGGCTGACGGTGGTGCTGGTGAGCATCGTCGGTACGCAGATTACCGACATCCTCACCGACAAACTCGACGTCAGCCTCTACACCAGCACGGCGATTTTCTCGGTGTTACTGGCAGTCAACTTCCTGGTCTGGTACCGGTCGGAGCACACCCTCTCGATCCGTGAAATCGTCACCCCGCGACGGGAGTTGTTCTATTGGGCCACGGTGCTCTGCACCTTTGCCCTCGGCACCGCCGCCGGCGACCTGGCTACCGAGGCACTGGGCCTGGGTTTCACCCTTGGTGCCGTGATCTTCGCCGCCCTGATCGCCGCCACGCTGCTGGCCTGGCGCATGGGGGCCAACGTGGTGCCGGCTTTCTGGATCGCCTACATCCTCACCCGTCCGTTCGGCGCGTCACTGGGTGACTTGCTGACCCAGGCCAAGACCTATGGCGGCCTGGGCATGGGCGCCACCTGGACCAGCGCGATCTTCCTCTGCGTCATCGTCCTGCTGGTGACCGCCGCCCAAATCAGCGTCGGCCACCGTAAATCCATCACTCAATAACTCCATCAGGAACGTCCTCATGCGTATTGCACACAACCTTATTCGCCGCGTTGCCATCGTCTCGTCGATCGCTTTGCTGGGCATCGCCGCCGGCTGTTCGAAACCTGCCGACAAGCCGGCTGCAACCACCGGCTATGCCGTGTCCACCCAAAGTCAGTCGGGCTCGAAACTGGGCGACCTGAGCGAGTTCCGCACCATCGCGGCGGACGTGACCGCCCTCGTCAGCAAGAATGACCTGCCCGGCGCCAAAGCCCGGATCAAGGACCTGGAAACCACCTGGGACTCGGCCGAAGCCGGGATCAAACCCCGCGCCGCCAGTGACTGGCATGTGCTGGACAAGGCCATCGACCACGCCCTGGACGCGCTGCGTGCCGGCACCCCGAACCAGGTCGATTGCAAGGCCGCCATGGACACGTTGATGCAAGCGTTTGACTCGATGAAGGCCAAGCCATAACCCCTCGGCGGACAAACCGTCCCATAGGTGCTTCACTACAGGCGCGACGGTCCACCCTCGCGCCTCTTTCATGCAGGAGCGCTTCATGCGGATATTGCTGGTTGAAGACGACCCGATGATTGGCGACGCAATCCAGCGCGCCCTCACCGACGCGAGCTACGCCGCCGACTGGGTCAAGAACGGCCTCACCGGCCTCGCCGCACTGGACACCCATGCCTACGACCTGGTGCTGCTGGATCTCGGCCTGCCCGGCAAGGACGGTCTCGACGTGCTGTCCAGTATTCGCGCGCGCAACAACCCTGTGCCCTTGCTGATCATCACCGCCCGGGACAGCCTCGACGACCGGTTGCGCGGCCTCGACGGCGGCGCCGATGACTATCTGCTCAAACCCTTCGACATGGCCGAACTGCTGGCGCGCATGCGCGCGGTGCTGCGGCGCAAGGGCGGCGCCGCGCTGCCCTTGCTGGGCAATGGCGTGGTCTCACTGGACTTGCTCTCCAAGGAAGCCAGCACCGACGAACACAGCGGCGTGGCCCTCTCCAGCCGCGAGTTCGCGCTATTGCAGGCCTTGTTGATCCGTCCGGGAGCAATCCTCTCGCGCAGCGAACTCGAAGACCGCCTGTATGGCTGGGGCAATGAGGTGGAAAGCAACGCCATCGAGTTTCTAATCCACGCCCTGCGGCGCAAGCTGGGCAGCCACGTCATCAAGAACGTCAGGGGCATGGGATGGATGGTTTCAAAAAACGTTTGACCGAGTCCGTCCAGCTCAGGCTTTCCGTGGCGCTGGCGCTGGCGATTCTGCTGGTAGCGGCACTCGCCAGCCTGTTCGCGTTCGTCTCGGCTTTCGATGAGGCCCACGAACTGCAGGACGATACCCTGCGCCAGGTCGCCGTGCTGTTCGACCGCCAGCACATGACCCTGCGCTACCCCGAAGGCCAAGGCATCGAAGGCGATGACGAAGAGTCTAGGGTGATCATTCAATACCTGGCCGATGGCAAGCATGCAGTGGCCGGCAACGATGAGGTGATACCGCTGCCGCTGCCCACGAGCCTGGCCGATGGCTTGTCCACGGTCGAGGTCGGCGGCGAAGCGTTTCGCGTGCTGGTCCGCACCACCGCACGCGGTGAGCGCATTGCCGTCGCCCAGGAAACCGGCGGCCGCGACAAGGACGCCCGCGAGAGTGCCTGGCGCAGCTTGTTGCCGTTCCTGATCCTGTTTCCGGTGTTGCTATTGGTGGTCAGCGACCTGGTGCGCAAACTGTTTCGCCCCATCGCCACCCTGGCGGCGGAAATCGACCAGCGAGCCGAACAGGAACTGCACCCGATTGATGAACAGCATTTGCCCACCGAGGTACGGCCATTTGTCGTCGCCATCAATCGCCTGCTCGAACGCGTTGCGCAGTCCATGGACAGCCAGCGGCGCTTTGTTGCCGACGCCGCTCATGAGCTGCGCTCGCCGATGACGGCGCTGTCGCTGCAAGCCGAGCGACTGTCGGCCAGCGAGATGCCAACCCAAGCCCGCGACCGCCTGCTGCCGTTGATTCGGGGCATTGAGCGCGGGCGCAAATTGATCGATCAGTTGCTGACCCTGGCCGCCGCGCAATCTGCCGCAAACCGGCCACAGGCGTCGGTCTCCGTGCACGCGGTGTATCGCCAGGTGCTGGAAGACCTGCTGCCATTGGCGGAACGCAAGCGCATCGATATCGGTGCGGAAAGTGTCGAGGACGTGCAGGTCATTATCAACGAGCTGGACCTGTTCACCCTGGTCAAGAACCTCGTGGACAACGCGATCCGCTATACCCCCGAAGGCGGGCGAGTGGATCTGTCGGTTGAGCAGGTGCAGGGCTTCGCGCGGTTGCAGGTCAAGGACACCGGGCCGGGAATCGCGGCCGATGAACAAGCGCGGGTGTTTGATCCGTTTTATCGCAGCCTGGGGACTGAAGAAGCCGGCTCGGGGCTCGGCCTTTCGATCGTCAAGGCGATCGCCGAGCGAACCGGAGCGCGGGTGCAATTGGGCTTCACCGATGAAATCAACAACACCGGGTTGTGTGTCACGGTGAGCCTTGCCTGTAAGCGCTAAGCCAGATGCTTCTGGAAAAAGTGGCGCGTGTGCCCTGGCGGGTAGTCGGCGATACGCCCGAACTCGCTGAAACCCAGCTTCCGGTAGAACCCGGGCGCCTGGAAGCTGAAGGTGTCCAGCCAGATCCCCGCACAGCCCTTCTCTCGTGCCAGCGCCTCCGCCGCGCGCATCAGCCGCGACCCCATGCCTTGGGTGCGCAGCGATTCCGGCACGCTCAAGAGCTCAACGAACATCCAGCCATAGGAGATTTTCCCGTAGAGGCCGCCTACCACTTCCTCGCTCACGGGATCGCGCAACAACAACCCGAAGGTTTCGAACGGGTTCTCACCGCACTGGCTGATGTTGTATTCCCGCAGCGGCTGGAGAATGGCCTGGCGCTCTTGCTCGGTAACCTCGAAAGATAACTCTATCGCCGATTCCATCTCGTTGGACTCCTGACAGTTTGAACACGGCTATGGTTGAAGACGGGCACGACCGCTTCTCTTCTGAACGAATCAGGAGAGTGCCCGGTAGTTTTGTCGGTGATATCCACCACGCAGCCACTCACGGGCACGGACTGGATGACTTGATAAATCGCGCCAACGGCAGGGATAAAACTGACCAGATTTGCGCAACTGCGAAGAGCGTTGGCACCCTCCTTGTTGGCGCCACCGCTGCTCATGACATTCACGTAGATCCAATTAGACATCACTGCCCACCGGTCGCCTGACGATACTGGCGCGGCGTAAACCCGGTCAACGCCTTGAATTGCCGGGTAAACGCACTATGGTCGGTGTACCCACACTGCAACGCCACGTCAGTGATCGGCAGCTCCGTATGCAGCAAGCGATGCGCATGCTCCAGGCGGACCTTCTGGATCATCTGGCGCGGCGTCAGGTGGAATACGCGCTTGCAGTAGCGCTCCAGCTGCGCCACTGAAATCCCGGCAATCCGCGTCAATTCACCCAGGGTGACACGCCGATTGAAATGCGCCCGGATGTGCTCGTCCACCGCCGCCAGCCGTTGATAAGCCGGGTGGGTTTCGCTGGCGGTTTGCAGGTCGACCGAGATGCCCGCCAGGCCGATAATCGCGCCGTCGCGGCTGTACAGCGGCCATTTGTGGGTCAGGCACCAACCCGGCTCGCGGGTGCCGTAGAGGTGCAATTCCAGCTGGTCTTCCAGCACAAATCCCTGCTCCAGCACCCGTCGATCCTGTTCGGTATAGCCGGGCCCCAACTGCGCGGGAAAGACCTCGGCACTGGTTTTCCCGAGCAACGGTTGCAAGTCCTTCAACCCGCACCGCTGCACCAGGGTGCGGTTGGCCAATACGTAGCGCGCCTGCACATCCTTGATAAAGATCGCGGCATTGGGAATCACGTCCAGCATCGGCAACAGCAGCCTGACGCCGGCCAGTAATTCTTCGATGGTGTGCGGACGGTCGGACTCGCTCCCTTGGCACAGGGTTGCGAACGCGCTCTGCATCATGACGCTTTCTCCTGCTTTCAGCGGATAGACCAGACGCCCGGCGGGCGGTGCCTGGCGAGCAGATTGCCCCATGGGCGCCAGCGTGTCGAGTGATCGAAACTGTGCTGATTTCGTCATCGCAGCTTGCGCAAAACATCAATCGCAGCGCCGTTGATGGGTTCACTGTATGGCCACTGCATGCCTATCCAATAACCCACAAGAAGGCGCCGCCATGTCAGCCCAAGGCAAGTTCAAGAAACAGCTTTCATTGATCGACCTCACCTTTATCGGACTGGGAGCGATCTTCGGTTCGGGCTGGCTGTTCGCGGCCAGTCACGTCTCTGCCATCGCCGGGCCGGCGGGGATTTTTTCCTGGTTGCTGGGCGGCTTCGCCGTGTTGCTGCTGGGCATTGTGTACTGCGAACTGGGGGCGGCCTTGCCCCGCGCCGGTGGTGTGGTGCGCTACCCGGTTTATTCCCACGGCCCGCTGCTGGGCTACCTGATGGGCTTTATCACGCTGATCGCGTTTTCAAGCCTGGTGGCGATTGAAGTGGTCGCCTCGCGCCAATACGCCGCGGCCTGGTTTCCCGAGTTGACGCAGGCGGGTTCCAGCAACCCCACCGTCCTCGGCTGGTTCGTGCAATTTGCGCTGCTCTCGCTATTTTTCGCCCTCAACTACCGCAGCGTGAAGACCTTCGCCATGGCCAATAACCTGGTCAGCGTGTTCAAGTTCATCGTGCCGCTGCTGGTGATCGGCGTGCTGTTCACCTTCTTCAAGCCAGAGAATTTCCATACCCAAGGCTTTGCGCCGTTCGGCCTGTCGGGCATTGAAATGGCCGTGTCTGCCGGCGGGGTGATTTTCGCGTACCTGGGCCTGACGCCGATCATCTCGGTGGCCAGCGAAGTGAAGAACCCGCAACGCACCATTCCGATTGCGCTGATTCTGTCGGTGCTGCTCTCCACCGCGATCTACGTACTGTTGCAGACCGCATTCCTCGGCGGCATTCCCACCGAAATGCTCGCCAACGGCTGGGCCGGCGTCGCCAAGGAACTGGCCCTGCCATACCGCGACATCGCCCTCGCCCTGGGTGTGGGCTGGCTGGCTTACCTCGTCGTGGCCGACGCGGTGATCTCCCCCAGCGGTTGCGGCAACATCTACATGAACGCCACGCCACGGGTGATCTACGGCTGGGCGCAAACCGGGACCTTCTTCAAAATCTTCACGCGCATTGATGAAAAGTCCGGTATCCCGCGCCCGGCGCTGTGGCTGACCTTTGGCCTGTCGGTGTTCTGGACCCTGCCCTTCCCGTCATGGGAAGCGCTGATCAACGTGGTGTCCGCCGCACTGGTGCTGAGCTACGCCGTGGCGCCAGTGTCCGTGGCTGCACTGCGCCGCAATGCGCCCGACCTGCCGCGCCCGTTCCGGGTCAAGTGGATGGGTTTGCTCGGCCCACTGTCGTTCATCATCGCCGCGTTGATCGTCTACTGGTCGGGCTGGAGCACCGTGTCGTGGCTGCTCGGCCTGCAAATCCTGATGTTCGTGGTGTACCTGCTGTGCGGCCGTTTTGTGCCGACCCTGCACCTGAGCCTCGGCCGCCAGGTTCGCTCCTCCGCCTGGCTGATCGGCTTCTACGCCGTGACCATCATCCTGTCGAAACTCGGCAGCTTTGGTGGCCTGGGCATCCTCAGCCATCCGTTCGACACCGTGGTCGTGGCCGCTTGCGCGCTGGGTATCTATTACTGGGGCGCGGCCACTGGCGTGCCGGCGCATCTGGTTCGCCTGGAAACCGAAGATGACGAAAGTGAAGCCCCTGAGCCCGACATCGGCCGCGTGCAGCTGGCTTCCTGAGCCTCAGCCCCCCCCTGAATGGACACTGTTATGAAACGAGTTCACATCATCGATTCTCACACCGGCGGCGAACCCACGCGCCTGGTGATGACGGGTTTTCCCGAGTTGGCCGGCGAGACCATTGCCGACAAGCTCGACAACCTGCGCACTCACCATGACCAATGGCGCAGGGCGTGCCTGCTGGAGCCCCGTGGCAACGATGTACTGGTGGGCGCGCTGTATTGCGCGCCGGTCTCGGCCGATGCCACCTGCGGCGTGATTTTCTTCAACAACGCCGGCTACCTCGGCATGTGTGGCCACGGCACCATCGGCCTGGTTGCCTCGCTGCATCACTTGGGGCAGATCGCGCCGGGGGTGCACAAGATCGACACGCCGGTCGGCCCGGTCAGCGCCACGTTGCACGCCGACGGCGCGGTGACGTTGCGCAATGTGCCCGCCTACCGCTATCGCCAGCAGGTGCCAGTGGACGTACCCGGGCATGGTCAGGTTTACGGCGATATCGCCTGGGGCGGCAACTGGTTCTTCCTGGTTTCCGATCATGGGCAGGCGCTGCAAATGGACAACGTCGAAGCCCTGACCGATTACACCTGGGCGATGC
This sequence comes from Pseudomonas sp. Xaverov 83, assembly GCF_019352905.1. Classification (NCBI taxonomy): domain Bacteria; kingdom Pseudomonadati; phylum Pseudomonadota; class Gammaproteobacteria; order Pseudomonadales; family Pseudomonadaceae; genus Pseudomonas; species Pseudomonas sp. Xaverov 83. The sequence continues at coordinate 79,074 of NZ_JAAAFU010000053.1, forward strand.
TCAAGGCCCTCGAAGCCCAGGGCATCCACGGTGAAGACGGCGCGCTGATCGACCATATCGAACTGTTCGCCGACGACGCCCAGGCCGACAGCCGCAACTTCGTCATGTGCCCGGGCAAAGCCTACGACCGCTCGCCCTGCGGCACCGGCACCAGCGCCAAGCTGGCGTGCCTGGCGGCCGACGGCAAACTCGCCGCCGGTGAACCGTGGATACAAGCCAGCATCACCGGCAGCCAATTCGAAGGCAGCTATGAATGGGAAGGCGAGCGTGTACGCCCTTCCATCACCGGCCGCGCCTACATGACCGCCGACAGCACCTTGCTGATCGACGAACAGGATCCCTTCGCGTGGGGCATCTGAACCGCCCCCGCCCCTTCAATCAAACTGGAGCTGAAACAATGAACACCAATATCTTCACCGGTTGCATCCCCGCCCTGATGACCCCGTGCACCGCCCAGCGCAAACCGGAATTTGACGCCCTGGTCGCCAAGGGCCGCGAACTGATCGATATCGGCATGAGCGCGGTGGTGTACTGCGGCTCCATGGGCGACTGGCCGTTGCTGACGGAAGCCGAGCGCCAGGAAGGCGTGGCGCGCCTGGTGGCTGCCGGGGTACCGACCATCGTCGGCACCGGCGCGGTCAACAGCCGTGAAGCGGTGGCCCACGCGGCGCATGCGGCAAAGGTCGGTGCCCATGGTTTGATGGTCATCCCGCGTGTGCTGTCCCGTGGCGCCTCGGCGACGGCGCAGAAGGATCACTTTGCGGCCATCCTCAAGGCGGCGCCGAACCTGCCAGCGGTGATCTACAACAGCCCTTACTACGGCTTCGCCACCCGCGCCGACCTGTTCTTTGAGCTGCGTCGCGAGTACCCGAACCTGATCGGCTTCAAGGAATTCGGCGGCGCGGCAGACCTGCGTTACGCGGCCGAACACATCACCTCCAAAGATGATGCCGTGACCTTGATGGTCGGCGTGGACACCCAGGTGGTCCACGGCTTCGTCAACTGCAACGCCACCGGCGCAATCACCGGCATCGGCAACGCGCTGCCACGGGAAGTTTTGCAACTGGTGGCCCTGAGCAAGAAAGCCGCCAAGGGCGATGCCACCGCACGCCGCCAGGCGCGGGAATTGGAGTCGGCACTGGCGGTGTTGTCGTCCTTTGACGAAGGCTGCGACCTGGTGCTGTTCTACAAGCATCTGATGGTGCTCAACGGCGACAAGGAATACACCCTGCACTTCAACGAGACCGACGCCCTGAGCGATGCCCAGCGTCGTTATGCCGAGAACCAGTACGGGCTGTTCCGCCAGTGGTATGCCAACTGGTCGGCTGAGCAAAACGTCGTTTAACAATACTCAAGGCAGCAAAGATCAAATGTGGGAGCTGTCGAGCCCCAGCGAGGCTGCGATGGGATCACCGCGCTGTACCTGCCAGACCGCAGCGCCTGCATCGCAGCCTCGCTCGGGCTCGACAGCTCCCACAGTGGATTCTCTTTGCCAAGCCCATCTTTACTTTCAGGACTACGCCATGACTCTGACGGGCACCATGCTGATTGGTCAGCATTCCATTCCAGGCAGCCGCGAGGCAATCCGGGCGATCAATCCTGCCACCGACACTGCACTGGAACCCGCCTACGCCGGCGGCACCACCGAGCATGTGGAACAAGCCTGCGCGTTGGCATGGAGTGCCTTCGATACCTACCGCGAAACGCCATTGGCGGCTCGCGCCGAATTCCTTGAAACCATCGCCAATGAAATCGAAGCCCTGGGCGATGAGCTGATTGAACGGGCGATGGCCGAAACCGGCCTGCCCCGTCCACGCATCCAGGGCGAGCGCGGGCGCACCTGTCACCAACTGCGCACCTTCGCCCGCACCGTGCGCGCGGGTGAATGGCTGGATGTGCGGGTTGATACCGCGCAGCCTGATCGCCAGCCCCTGCCCCGCTCGGACCTGCGCCAACGCCAGGTGCCGCTGGGGCCGGTGGCGGTATTCGGTGCGAGTAATTTTCCGCTGGCATTCTCGGTGGCCGGCGGTGATACCGCCTCGGCACTGGCGGCCGGTTGCCCGGTGATCGTGAAGGCTCACGGAGCGCATCCTGGCACCAGCGAACTGGTGGGTCGCGCGGTGGCCAAGGCCGTTCAGCAATGTGGCTTGCCTGACGGTGTGTTTTCGCTGTTATACGGCTCGGGACGCGAAGTGGGTATTGCGCTGGTCTGTGACCCACGTATCAAGGCCGTGGGTTTCACCGGTTCGCGCAGCGGCGGCATCGCCTTGTGCCAAGCGGCCCAGGCGCGTCCCGAGCCGATTCCGGTATATGCGGAGATGAGTTCGATCAATCCGGTCTACCTGTTTCCCGCCGCGTTGAGCGCACGCGGTGAAGCTTTGGCCCAGGGGTTTATCGCATCCCTGACCCAAGGCGCCGGCCAGTTCTGCACCAATCCCGGACTGGTGATTGCTGTTGCGGGGCAGGCGCTGGACCACTTCATCGACAGCGCTGCCAATCTGCTTCAGCGCAGCGCTGCCCAGGTCATGCTTACACCGGGAATCTTCAAGGCTTATGAAGACGGCATCAGCGTGCTGGCGAAGCAGGCTCATGTCGCGGGCAAAGGGTTGGCGGCGCAAGGCCCGAACCAAGGCCAGGCCCACCTGTTTGTGACCCACGCAAAAGATTTTCTCGCCAACCACGGCCTGCAGGCCGAGATCTTCGGCGCCGCCTCCTTGATCGTGCAATGTGCCAACGCCGATGAAGTCCGCCAGGTCAGCGAACACCTGGAAGGCCAGTTGACCGCCACCCTGCATCTGGATGGCGACGATCTGGACGTCGCCCGCGCATTGCTGCCGACCCTGGAACGCAAGGCCGGTCGCTTGCTGGTGAATGGCTGGCCGACCGGCGTGGAAGTCTGTGATGCAATGGTGCATGGCGGGCCCTTCCCGGCCACCTCGGACTCGCGCACCACCTCGGTGGGCACCGCCGCCATCCTGCGATTCCTGCGGCCGGTGTGCTACCAGGATTTCCCGGACGGCTTGCTGCCGACGGCACTGCAACATGGCAATCCATTGTTGTTGCGGCGCTTGCTCGACGGTCAGAGAGAAGCCTAGGCCATGAGCGATAACGTCATTCCAGACATCGCCGTGGTCGGGGCCGGCATCATCGGTGTCGCCTGCGCGCTGCAACTGGCACGCCAGGGGCTGAGCGTGGTGGTCATCGACCCACTGGAACCCGGCCACGGTGCCTCGTTCGGCAACGCCGGGCACCTGGCAACCGAGCAAGTGTTTCCCATCGCGGATGCGTCGATCCTTACACGCTTGCCAGCCATGCTCATGGACCCGATGGGCCCGCTGCGCCTGGACTGGAAATACCTGCCACGTGCGCTGCCGTGGTTTACCCGACTGCTGTTGAACCTGCGCCCGGCGGCCTTCCAGCGCACCGTCGCCGGGATCCGTGCCCTCAACGAAAGTAGCCTGGGCGCCTGGCACCGGCTGCTGGAAAGCATCAATCGTCCCGGGCTGATGCGCGAAGACGGCTCGTTGCTGATCTTCGAGCGCCCCGACTCCCGTCAGGCCATCGACGCCTTGCAGGCACGCATGCGCCAGCAAGCAGTGCCGGTGGATTACTGGCAGGCCAGTGCGGTACAGAAGGTAGCGCCGCAACTCAGCGAAGGAATTCAGGGCGGGTTGTTCTTTCCCCGCACCGGGCATTTTCTCGACCCCTACCGGGTGGTGTGTGAACTGGTGGAAGCGGCCAAGGCCTGCGGGGTGCAATTTCTCAAGCACTCGGTTTTGGGTGGGAAGCTGGATGAGCACGGTGTTTCGCTGAGGACCGACCAAGGCGCGGTCGCGGCGCGTCAGGTGTTGATCGCCTGCGGTGCGCATTCGGCCAAATTGACCGCCGAACTGACCGGTAAAAAGGTCCCGCTGGATACAGAGCGCGGTTATCACTTGATGCTACCCAATGAGCAAGGGCGGCTACCGTTCGCCGTCACGTCACTGGAGCGCAAGTTCATCATGACGCCCATGGATGGAGGATTGCGGCTGGCAGGTACCGTCGAGTTTGCAGGCCTTGATCGCCCGCCGAACATGGAGCGCGCGTGGCAGTTGCACCGGCTGAGTCAGGGGCTGTTTCGTCGTGATTTGAGTGCCGAAGATGCGACGCCGTGGATGGGGTTTCGCCCCTCCCTGCCGGACTCGCTGCCCATCATCGACAAGGTGTGCGATGGCAAGGTCTTGCTTGCGTTTGGGCACCAGCATCTGGGGCTGACGCAGGCGGCGGTGACGGCGGAGTTGATTACACAGCTGGCAACGTCTGCGCCCAACGAGTTGCTGGCACTTGAGCCCTATCGGTTAGACCGTTTCTGAGGTCATAAGAAACGTCTTGCTACTGTTTCGCACTATCGGCGATACAAGGCAGGTCATTATCGTGCATGACCTTACGGTTACGCTCCGCTGAGAACCTGTCTTGAACAAAAAACCTTATATGCAGCCCCGCAAAACGCTCTGGAGCGTTGCTGGCGGCATCCTCGCCTTTTTGCTCTGCACGAGCGCCATCGCAGAACCGGGCATGCCGCTGGGCCAGAAATCATTCGAAGCGTACCGTCTCGATACTTTGCAATGGCTGCGGGACCATCGCGACTTCCAGGGCACCGACAGGGAAGCCGAACTCAACTGGAACGCACCACAAGAATGGCGCCCCGTAGGCGCCCCTAAGCGCGGGATCATTCTGGTGCACGGCCTCGGCGACTCACCCTGGTCCTTCCACGATATCGGCAGCGCACTGGCTGCCCGCGGCTTCCTGGTAAGGACCGTGCTGCTGCCCGGCCACGGCACACAACCGGCCGACATGCTGCAAGTACGTATGGAAGACTGGCGCCGGGTGGTGGACGAACAGGCCGCGATCCTTCGCGCAGAAGTGGGCGAGATTTACCTCGGTGGCTTCTCCACCGGTGCCAACCTGGTCCTCGACTACGCCTACAAACACGACGACGTCGCCGGGCTGCTGCTGTTCTCCCCCGCCTTCCAGTCCAGCATGACCTACGACTGGCTGACCCCCCTGATCAGTTGGGCACGCCCGTGGCTGCTGGCGCCAGACGCAAGCCGGCCACAACAGAGCCTGGTGCGCTACATGACCGTCCCCACCAATGGCTTCGCCCAGTTCTACCGCAGCAGCCGAGTGGCTCGCCAGGACCTGGAGCGTCGTCCCTACGCCAAACCGGTGTTCATTGCCGTCGCAGCCCACGACTCAGTGCTCGATACGAACTATGTGCTGGAGACCTTCCAGCAACGCTTCAGTAATCCCTACAGCCGCTTGGCCTGGTACGGAACACTGCCGGAGAGCGCCTGGGACACACAGCGGATAAAAGCGCGCACCGACTACGTGCCGGAACTGCGGATCAGCCAGTTCTCACACATGGGGTTGTTGTTCTCACCCGACAACGCGCTCTACGGCGAACAGGGCAGCCTGCGGTTTTGCTGGAACGGCCAGACGGAAGACGCCACCCGCGCCTGCGAACAGGGGTCAGAGGTGTGGTATTCGGACTGGGGTTATCGCGAGCCGGGCAAGATGCACGCGCGGTTGACGTTCAATCCGTACTTCAACTGGCAGCTTGGGCTGATTGATGAGGTGCTGGGTAACCTGGCTCTGGCGGGTGAAAACGTTGGGCGCTGAAACCCTTTCACATTCCTTTCACAGATGAACACCTATGGTTTGCCTGCTCCTGGTGAAACTCTAAAGCCCGCGCCCCCATCGCGGGCTTTTCTTTGCCTGTGATTCCAGCCAGGCAGCGCCGAGGCGGTACGTCTTCATAAATGGCATGCAACGGCGTTACCCTGACTGCTTTCCGCTCAGGCTAAGGATCAGCGCCAACATGCGAATTCAAAAACCTCCAGCCGTGGACCATCTGGATATCTCCCTGCGACAACTGGAGCGATCAGATATACCTGCGTGGTATGCCTACCTTTCACAAAGAGAAGTCATTCAACATACAAGCTGGGACTTGAAAACCGAGAATGACCTTTTGCCATTATTTGACGAACTGGACTCGACCCGCCTTTCTTCAAACAGGCGCTTGGCTATCACTCATGGGGCAAACCGCGAACTCATCGGCACAATCGGGTTCCACACGATCTCCGACAAGAACCGAAGCGCGGAGATAGCCTATGACCTCTCACCTGCTTACTGGGGCAAAGGCATTGCCAGCGCAGTGTGCGCTGCGATAACTCAGTGGGCATTCCTGGAATATGGTTTTTTGCGGGTACAAGGCACCGTTCTCGTGACGAACCCTCGCTCGGCCAACGTCCTGAAAAAATGCGGGTTTCAGTACGAAGGAACGCTGAGGTCATTCCGTATGGTGCGTGGCAGCCCCGGGGACTTTGAGATGTACGCGCTGTTGGATACCGACCGAACCTGAGAGGTTTGCCTGGCTTTTCCTAGCGACACACCCAAACGACAGACAACAAAAAAGGGCCCACCTTTCGGTGAGCCCTTCTAGACCGCCCAGCAGAGCGGATTTTGTTTGGTAGGCGCGATTGGACTCGAACCAACGACCCCCACCATGTCAAGGTCTGCTTGAGCAATCTGCAAGCCTTGCTGCTCTTGGTTTCAACAGAGCGCCCATTCACATTATGAGGCGTCAAAAATGGCCAACATCCGCTCACTTCCCTCCGGAAACTGGAACGCCCAGGTACTGATCAAAGGTAAAGCCCCACAATCGAAAACCTTCAGCACCAAAGCTGACGCAGAGTCATGGGCGAACCAACTCGAATCTGTAACGATGGACCGCAAGCATCACACTATTTACACGCTGGGCATGACCGACTACTGGCGAAGATGTCCCCGACGATGCAGCTCATCGTTGAACTGTTGTCAGCGATCGCTGACGGTGAACTACTGAATGCGAACGCATTCCTTTATGCACAAAAATCCAAGATCAAGATCAAAGGCAGAAGCGGTTCTGTGGTGATCCCATTCCTTACTGGCTTCGGTAGGACCGGAGGTCTGGTGGCGATACCTCCACCGGGATGTGGGATAGCCTTGGAAGCGAATCAACTTCACAGCTCGCGCTGTCCCCCCTCCCCAGTAGTCATGTTGGCCAATACGGTAACGTATGAAGCGGACTATTTGCCTGTGGTAGGTGATCAATACTCAAGAGTTATGTGTTCTTCCTTGCTGACATTGGTGGTACAGCCAATTACGGCAATCTGCAAAGAGCTGATTATAGCCCTCTATAAGGCGTGTTAGGCTTACGTTATAAAACACCGGCTCACTCTCTAGATTTGCTCCTTTTAAATTCAAGGCGAGTATTAGAGGCTCATCTGCACCTATTCTGGCAAGGTCAGATTGGATGACGGAGTGTTTGAAGGTGTTTGAGAGATCATTCAGAGTCCGAAAAAGATCAAGGTGTCTTGCGAATATTTCATCTGGTCCATTGTAGTTTTGTTTAAAGACATGTCCGAGGCAGTCTACCTTTATCTTGCTTGGGTATTCGCCAGTGGTTGCCAATTGCTCTAGGCACCAAATGAGTGCTACCAATTCATCCGCTATCCTCCGCAACCCAATGACCGCATACTCTGTGGCGAAGCGATGTGTATTGAAAACATCTTTCATACTGTCTTCAATATCACCACGAATAGTTGCATTCCACGTTTCGTGACTAATGATGATTTGCCTATTGGCTTCATTCAGCCTCGAAAGCATATCCATCCATTTGAGCTGAAAGTTACCGTACGGTGTATCTGCCGGAAGAGGAAGCAGCATGCTTACATTCAACGGCTCTTCTGGTTGCTTCCCGATATCAACGAGGCAAATGGTCATGGTGACTCCCTTCATGATGAAGTGTTTACTGTACCGGTTGGTAATCCTTTCGGTAACCTCAATTAACCCGGTGAAATCCACCCAATACCCATGGCCGCTGTAGGCGTTCCATACGAGTGTGAGAGTTGTGGCACGTCTGTAACCCAGTGTTTCCGTAGGGTGTGGAGGCTGGTTGGCTAAGTTCGACGTTGTGCTAGGTATCAGAGCTGGTTTCTTGCACAGAATTCGCCACTCCGGCACCGAATCACCGTTTTTCAGCAGTACGGCAACATCCAGCCCGGCCCATGGTGTGAGCCGGGTTCGATGAGGGGGCGCTTAGCCCTTAGTTATGCCAATCCGTTTAACTTCATCGTATATCGCGCTGAGAACAAGCCAGAACCCAGCGAACACAGCGCCAATGACAAAGCCACCAACACCGCCCATTAGCCCGTATGCGTAGTAGCCAACGAACGCCAATATCGCAATGGCGAAGTAGCACAGGAAGTCGTTTAAGCGAATGATTCCATCTTTCATGGGTAGCTCCTTTTCTGTGAGAAGTCAGATTGCCACTACCAGTCTGGCGCGTGCAATGGTGTTCATCGTGCGTACCGATATGGGTATACCTCATCGAGTACCGTTCATCTGGTGCTTGGAGTGTACCGATAATATCGCTCTAATAACCCTAATCAGCACACCTATAATCGGTGTATTCAAAACGATACAGGTGAGGGTTGGGATGTTTGTACGTGCATATTTGCGGGCATCGGCTGATGACCAAGACGCCACAAGGGCAAGAGATCAATTGAAGGCTTTTGCTGCTGAACATGGTCAACGTGTTGCGGCGTGGTACATCGAAAACGAATCCGGCTTAACTCTTCAACGTCCTGAACTGTTCCGTTTGCTGGATGATTGCGAAGTCGGTGACATTTTGCTGGTTGAGCAAGTTGACCGCTTGTCGCGTTTCAATGAGGCTGATTGGAAAAAGCTCCGTACCATCCTCGACACCAAGGGGGTTCTGGTAGTGGCGTTGGACTTGCCAACTAGCTATGTCGCAATGCAGCCAGTGCGTAAGGGAGATGACTTCACAGGGCGTATGCTGGCCGCGATCAACACCATGTTGTTAGATATGTTGGCTGCTGTTGCACGAAAGGATTACGAAGACAGACACCGCCGTCAGGCTCAGGGCATCGAGAAGGCCAAGGCTGCTGATGTGTATCAGGGGCGTCCAGTCGACTTGAAACTGCATACCCGTATTAAAGACTGCCTAGCCAGTGGCATGTCTCTCCGCAAAACGGCTGCTAATGCTAGATGTGCTTTGAGTACAGTCCAACGTGTAGCCAAAGCGAGACCGTAACGCCCCACGAAGTCCGCCACGAGCGGGCTTCGTTGCACTTGACTCAAGGACAGCGCCTGGCTCAACGCCTGCCAGAATCGAGACCAGCGGCACCCAGCAACCCACTTACTTGTATAAAGCTGCCGCTTTCGATGATCGGCAGCGTCCACCGTTAAGCCGTTCCAGCAAGTATCTGGGTGTCTCGCTTATTTTTCCCAGCTGAAATCTCAATCGCCCATCGAGTTGCACTCTTTTCTACGTCGCGGGCACGGGACTTGCCCAAAAAAACAGGCTGGTTACGTACATGGATAGGCTCGCTGTAACGCCAGAAGCACAACAGCACCGTCATCAAGGTGGAGCTTTTCCGGGTTCGCCGTCATGAACTTCACAGCTATTCTTGCAGCCTGCAAAACCGAAACTTCTTGGGCTGGTAGGCATGTCCTAGATTGCTTTGGCAGGCTTGGGTTGGTCAGTCCTTGTAACGAAGACACGCCGTTGATGACCCCGAAGCAGTAGCCAGCCTTGTATGCGTCGCCATCTTTGCCATCGCTATCAATGTAGCGAACTGCTGATTGGCATGCTTGGAGTAGCTCGTTTCCATTCGCCAATGCCTGACCACTTCCCATGGCTGCTGCTAGTGCTATCGCTACTGCTATCCCTGCTTTCATGGTTGCTTCCGGTATGTGTGGTCTGGCGATACTACCGCTTGAAATAGCCCGATGCCATCATGCAGGTTGACCTGCTAGCATGCTCCCACTCAATGGGATGCGGTGCTTACGATGGATGATGAAGGGGACTTCAAAAAGGCACGTGGCTTCCTGCTCACGTATTCGGCGCTGGTGTTGGCGCTTTGGTATTTCGGGGCCGATCTGACTGAGTTCAAGCTAATGGGCAACGACATCAAGCTTCACCAGCGTACCGAAAGTGTTTGGTTGGTGCTTGCAGCCCTCAATGCGTATTTCTGGTTCCGGTTTGTGCAACATATCCCGAGTGGCAGTTTCCGATTTGATAGGCCCATGAATCATCTGTACGACCGTGCGTTGATCACAGCGGCCATATGGACAAAACATTTTGAGCTAAAGAGATGCGTTGAGCGAGTTCGTGTACCGAATGAAGAGGTGAAATTTAATAGAGGGTATGCCGAACTCACCTGTTACGACCGATTGAAGCAAGACCGCAGGGAACAGCCGGAATCAGAGATTCAGTTGCACGATTACAGCCGGGCAAAGCGAACAGAGATAAAAGTTTCAGGTCATTACCGCTACACAGATGGTGGGGCTTGGGTGAGATCTGGACACTATGTACGTCTTGAGGCGTACGTGCCTAGCGCACCTGTAACTTGGACGGTGAAGGTTTATTCGACAATTAAAGGCGCATTTGTCACCCCTTGGTTTACCGATCATATCGCTCCACTGGTGTTTGGCTTGATCAGCACGGGCTTTGCTTTGTGGAAGTGGTGTGACATGAATTTCTTCACCACTACTCTGCATCACCTTGCCCAATCATGTGCTGGCTTAACCCATTGATTTAAGTGGGGTCATACAAGTGCTGATATAGCGCTTCGCTATCAGTCATACCCAATAGATAGATCAAGGTCAAAGGCCAACAGCTGGATCTTTGGGCACAGAGTATTGGTCGATAACAGACCGTGACCCTCAGCCAAAGGTGATCACTTGTCAGCGGCGCTGACTATTAACTGGTGCCGTAGCGGGCGAGGATACATCCGCGATAGCTCACTCACGACTTGCCTAGTAATGCGGTAGCCAATGGCACTACGATTGAAATCAGGACGGCTATGAAGGATAGGACGGTCGCCCATTTGAATTTACTGCTTTCCTCTTGCAGCCCTGCCAACACAGACGCAAGAAGCGGGAAGTTCACGCAGTGCCTGTCAGGACCAACACCCAACGAGAAGAATACGACCTTACTATCATCATCTCTTTTATAGCCGTATTTCTGCTCCAAGTGGTAGTAGAGCCTTCCAAAAACGATGTCACTATCCACGCCCAGCTCCCTAGCAATCATCTTGCAGTCGATGGGAACATGGATTTTACTCACCCGCCCGTTTTGAACGTCGGACTCCTGCGCGAAGTCCTTAAACTCTTCGTAGTACAACTTGTAGATAACGTTGATAATCTTAAGATCAGAGGGTGGCTTCATGCGATACATCCTTGTGAGCGATGATCAAGCTTACCGCATCTACGTCGGACCGTTTTGCCAAGACCTCCCACCTGAATTCAAGCGCTTCGCCGTACTCCAAGACGACCGATCAACGGCGTTCACATTGCCCAGTGTGAACGAGCCCGATATTTTGTGAACGTTCTGAAGAAATCCAAGACAACAAAAAAGGGCCCACCTTTCGGTGAGCCCTTCTAGACCGCCCAGCAGAGCGGATTTTGTTTGGT
>NZ_JAAAFU010000053.1:90603-123308 GCF_019352905.1 Pseudomonas sp. Xaverov 83
GGTGCTCTAACCAACTGAGCTACGTGCCTGCTGTGAGGCGGCATTCTACGGAATTCCCGAGGGGTGTCAACACCTTTTTTGCAGCTAAGCCTATGAATATGCGAATTTTTTATTTGTGAGCGGCATGACGGTATTTTTCCAGTGGCTGGCAGCGGATTTTCAAGTCAGGTAGGATCGGCGCACTCGTAAAAAATATAAAACAGAGGTTCCAGGATGGCGAACACCCCCTACCCCCAGTCGTATTACGCCGCGTCTGCGAATGCGGTACCTCCTCGCCCTGAGCTGCAAGGTGAAGTCGAAACCGATGTGTGTGTGATTGGTGCCGGCTATACCGGGCTTTCCAGCGCGCTGTTCCTGCTGGAGAACGGTTTTCGCGTAACAGTGCTGGAAGCAGCCAAGGTGGGGTTTGGCGCGTCGGGTCGCAACGGCGGGCAAATCGTCAACAGTTACAGCCGTGATATCGATGTGATCGAGCGCAGCGTCGGCCCCAAGCAGGCGCAGTTGCTGGGCGCGATGGCGTTTGAAGGCGGCAAAATCATTCGGGAGCGTGTGGCCAAGTATCAGATCCAGTGCGACTTGAAGGACGGCGGTGTGTTCGCAGCCCTTAACAGCAAGCACATGGGCCACCTGGAGTCGCAGAAGCGCCTGTGGGAGCGCTATGGGCATACTCAGCTGGAGTTGCTGGACGAGCGCCGCATTCGCGAAGTGGTCGCCTGTGACAACTATGTAGGCGGCCTGCTGGACATGAGCGGCGGGCACATTCACCCGCTGAACCTGGCGCTGGGCGAAGCGGCGGCAGTTGAGTCCCTCGGCGGCACAATCTACGAGCAGTCGGCGGCGATTCGCATTGAACGTGGCGCCAATCCGGTGGTGCATACAGCCCACGGCAAGGTCAGGGCCAAGTTCATTATCGTCGCGGGCAATGCGTATCTCGGGAACCTGGTGCCGGAGCTGGCAGCCAAGTCGATGCCGTGCGGTACGCAGGTCATCACGACTGCGCCACTGGGTGACGAGCTGGCGAAGACGCTGTTACCGCAGGATTACTGCGTCGAGGACTGCAACTATTTGCTGGATTACTACCGACTCACCAGCGACAAGCGCCTGATCTTCGGCGGTGGCGTGGTGTATGGCGCGCGAGACCCGGCGAATATCGAAGCGATCATCCGGCCGAAGATGCTCAAGGCGTTCCCGCAGCTCAAGGACGTGAAGATCGACTACGCCTGGACCGGCAATTTCCTACTGACCCTGTCGCGTCTGCCGCAGGTCGGCCGCCTGGGGGACAACATCTATTATTCCCAGGGCTGCAGCGGCCATGGCGTGACGTACACCCACTTGGCGGGCAAGGTACTGGCCGAAGCACTGAGAGGCCAGGCTGAGCGTTTTGATGCGTTTGCCGACCTGCCGCACTACCCGTTCCCGGGCGGGCAACTGTTGCGCACGCCGTTTGCGGCGTTGGGGGCCTGGTATTACGGGCTGCGGGACAAGCTGGGGTTCTGATCCCGGATCACGGGGCTGGCTTGCCGGCCCCGCATCAAGCACCGAGCCAAATCGCAGACACAAAAAACCCCGGTCTTTCGACCAGGGTCTTTGCTATCGATCCAACCAAGCCATAGGCTTGCTTTGGCGTCTCAAGGCGTTCAGTGGGCCCTGGAACAGATATGGCGCAGCGGACGGGACTCGAACCCGCGACCCCCGGCGTGACAGGCCGGTATTCTAACCGACTGAACTACCGCTGCGCGTCGGTGCAACCTTTAACGTTGCGTCTTGCCCGAAGGCAAAACTCTCAAGAAGTGGTGGGTGATGACGGGATCGAACCGCCGACCCTCTGCTTGTAAGGCAGATGCTCTCCCAGCTGAGCTAATCACCCTTTGCTTCGTTGAGGCCGCGAAATTTACGCAGGTAGCGGACCTAAGTCAATAGCCTGCTTGAAGTTTTTCTGAAAAAGACAAAATTGCTTCAGCACCGCGACCCGCCCTACTCGCTGTAAATCATCTTCTTGCTCATGCCACCATCAACCACGAACTCCTGGCCAGTCACAAACCCGGCATTGCGCGACAGCAACCACGCCACCATCGCCGCCACGTCTTCCACCGTGCCTACCCTGCCCGCCGGGTGCTGGGCGTGATCGGCATCCGTCAGCGGCTCGGCACGGCGTGCAGCCGGATCACGGGCATCGATCCAGCCCGGGCTGACGGCATTGACCCGCACTTCCGGCCCAAGGCTCATGGCCAGCGCGTGAGTCAGGGCCAGCAAACCGCCCTTGCTCGCTGCGTAAGCCTCCGTATCCGGCTCCGACTGGCGGGCCCGGGTCGACGCCAGGTTAACGATGGCACCACCGTGGGCTCGCAGGTAAGGCGCACAGTGCTTGGCCAGCAGCATCGGCCCACTGAGGTTCACCGCCATTACGCGGTTCCAGTAAGCCAGGTCGAGACTTTCCAGGGTGATATTGCGCGGATCGGCCACCGCCGCATTGCACACCAATGCATCCAGGCGCCCGAACTGGCCAAGCACCTCGGCCACGCCCTGGGCAACCTGCCGCTCATCCGCGACATCCATGGTGATAAACCAGGCATTGTCGCCCAGCACCTTGGACACCTTGGAACCGCGCTCACGATCAAGATCCGTGAGCACCACCTGCCAGCCTTCGCTGATCAGCCAGGCGGCAATGCCCAGGCCGATGCCCCGCGCCGCGCCGGTCACCAATGCGACGCGCCCGTTACTGGCGCCCGCAGCCTCCATGGACCACTCGATCACAGGGCAGCCAACCCACGGGCCAGATCGGCCTGCAAGTCAGCAACGTCTTCCAGGCCGACGGCAATGCGGATCAGGCTGTCGCGGATACCGGCCGCTTCACGCTCCTGCGGCGCCAGGCGGCCGTGGGAGGTAGTGCTTGGATGCGTGATGGTGGTCTTGCTGTCACCCAGGTTGGCGGTGATGGAAATCAGGCGGGTTGCATCGATAAAGCGCCAGGCGCCCTCTTTGCCGCCCTTGACCTCGAAACTCACCACCGCGCCAAAACCACGCTGCTGACGCTGGGCCAACGCGTGTTGCGGGTGGCTCTTGAGGCCGGCGTAGTGGACTTTCTCGATGCCATCCTGCTGCTCCAGCCACTCGGCCAGGGCCTGGGCGTTGGCGCAATGGGCCTTCATCCGCAGGCTCAGGGTTTCCAGGCCTTTGAGGAAGATCCAGGCATTGAACGGGCTCAGGGTCGGGCCGGCAGTGCGCAAGAAGCCCACCACTTCCTTCATCTGCTCGCTGCGACCGGCAACCACACCGCCCATGCAACGACCCTGGCCGTCGATGAACTTGGTGGCCGAATGCACGACGATGTCCGCGCCCAGCTTCAGCGGCTGTTGCAGCGCCGGGGTGCAGAAACAGTTGTCGACGATCAACATCGCGCCCTTGGCGTGAGCCACTTCGGACAATGCGGCGATGTCTACCAGTTCGGCCAACGGATTGGACGGTGACTCCACAAACAGCAATTTGGTGTTGGCCTTGATGGCCGCGTCCCAACCGGACAGGTCCGCCAGCGGCACGTAGTCGACTTCAATGCCAAAGCGCTTGAAGTACTTTTCGAACAGGCTGATGGTGGAACCAAACACACTGCGCGATACCAGGACATGGTCGCCGGCGCTGCACAGGCTCATGACCACCGCGAGAATCGCGGCCATGCCCGTGGCAGTGGCGACCGCTTGCTCGGCGCCTTCCAGCGCGGCGATACGCTCTTCGAACGCACGCACGGTCGGGTTGGTGTAGCGCGAATACACGTTGCCCGGCACTTCACCGGCAAAACGCGCAGCGGCGTCGGCGGCTGTGCGGAACACATAGCTGGAGGTAAAGAACATCGGGTCACCGTGCTCACCTTCCGGGGTGCGGTGCTGGCCGGCGCGCACAGCCAGGGTATCGAAAGCTACGCCATCGAGGTCGCTGTCCAAACGACCGGCATCCCATTCCTGACTCATGCTCTACTCCTCAACTCGAATGCTTTATCAAAGATACAAAACCGGCCCCTCAGGGCCGGTGTCTACTCAGTTGTTGTACAGGTCGATGATCGCGCTGACCGCCTGGGTCTTGATCTTCGAGGAATCGTTACGCGCCTGCTCGATCTTGTTCAGGTAGGCCTCGTCGACATCACCGGTGACGTACTTGCCGTCGAACACTGCGCAATCGAACTCATCGATCTTGATCTTGCCACCACCGACGGCCTCGATCAGGTCCGGCAGGTCCTGGTAGATCAGCCAGTCGGCGCCGATCAGGTCCGCAACGTCCTGGGTCGAACGGTTGTGGGCGATCAGTTCGTGGGCGCTCGGCATGTCGATGCCGTACACGTTCGGGTAACGCACGGCAGGCGCGGCGGAACAGAAATAAACGTTCTTCGCCCCGGCTTCGCGGGCCATCTGGATGATCTGCTTGCAGGTGGTGCCGCGCACGATAGAGTCATCCACCAGCATCACGTTCTTGCCGCGGAATTCCAGCTCGATCGCGTTGAGCTTCTGGCGCACCGACTTCTTGCGAGCGGCCTGGCCGGGCATGATGAAGGTACGGCCGATGTAGCGGTTCTTGACGAAGCCTTCGCGGAATTTCACGCCCAGGTGGTTCGCCAGCTCCAGCGCTGCGGTGCGGCTGGTGTCCGGAATCGGGATAACCACGTCGATGTCATGGTCAGGACGCTCGCGCAGGATCTTGTCCGCCAGCTTCTCGCCCATGCGCAGACGCGCCTTGTACACCGAAACACCGTCGATGATCGAATCCGGACGCGCCAGGTAGACGTGTTCGAAGATGCACGGGGTGAGTTTCGGGTTCAGTGCGCACTGACGGGTGTGCAACTTGCCGTCTTCAGTGATGTAGACCGCTTCGCCTGGCGCCAGGTCGCGGATCAGGGTGAAGCCCAGCACGTCCAGGGACACGCTCTCGGAAGCGATCATGTACTCGACGCCTTCGTCGGTGTGACGCTGGCCGAACACGATCGGGCGGATGCCGTGGGGGTCGCGGAAACCGACGATGCCGTAGCCGGTCACCATCGCTACGACGGCATAACCACCGACGCAACGGTTGTGCACGTCAGTCACGGCAGCGAACACGTCTTCTTCGGTCGGCTGCAGCTTGCCACGCTGGGCCAGCTCGTGGGCGAACACGTTCAGCAGGACTTCGGAGTCCGAGTTGGTGTTGACGTGGCGCAGGTCAGATTCGTAAATCTCCTTGGCCAGCTGTTCAACGTTGGTCAGGTTGCCGTTGTGCGCCAGGGTGATGCCATACGGCGAGTTGACGTAGAACGGCTGGGCTTCGGCCGAGGTCGAGCTGCCCGCTGTCGGGTAGCGCACGTGGCCAATGCCCATGTGCCCGACCAGGCGCTGCATGTGGCGCTGATGGAACACGTCGCGCACCAGACCATTGTCCTTGCGCAGAAATAACCGGCCGTCGTGGCTGGTCACGATACCGGCAGCATCCTGGCCGCGGTGCTGGAGGACGGTTAGCGCGTCATACAGCGCCTGATTCACGTTCGACTTACCGACGATACCGACGATGCCACACATGCGACGCAACCCCTACTTAATGAATCTTGACTGAACACAACTTACTGAGGCGTTTTGGCCGGCAAGAGGTGTTCCTTGAACGGAAGATCAGCGGGTACGCTGATCCCGCTGGCCAGCCACTGACTGCTCCACCCCAAAATGAGGTTTTTGGACCAATCTGCAACCAATAGAAATTTTGGCACGAGTACAGACTCCTGCCACCACGAATCCTGCTGTACCGGCCCCAGGCTCAACAGCCCGACCGCCACAACCACCAGCAAGCCGCCACGCGCGGCGCCGAAGGCCATGCCGAGAAATCGATCGGTCCCGGAGAGGCCGGTGACGCGTATCAATTCGCCGATAAGATAATTGACCATTGCCCCCACCAACAACGTGGCGATGAACATGATGGCGCAGCCCGCGATGACGCGAGCCGAAGGTGTTTCGATGTATCCGGCCAGGTAGACGGACAATGAACCGCCGAACATCCAGGCTACAACTCCTGCGATGATCCATGTCAGCAGCGACAATGCTTCTTTAACGAAGCCGCGGCTCAGACTGATCAAAGCGGAGATGGCGACGATTGCAACGATCGCCCAATCAACCCAGGTAAATGGCACAGTTCAGCCTACAGACGGATAAGGCGGCGCATTTTAGCAGAGCGTCGGGCTATCGGTAAGCTGTGATTGGCTGTGCATTTGAAATCAATGAGTTATAGGGGAATGGAAACCGGCCTGTCGCGGCACACCCAAAACACCTGTGGGAGCGGGCCTGCTCGCTAAGGCGGTGGGCCAGCCAATAAATCTGCTGACTGATACACCGCCTTCGCGAGCAAGCCCGCTCCCACATTGACCGCATTCCAGCTTGAATCCTTGCAGCCTTAGCCTTTTTCGGGCTGGAAGCGAACCACAAAACCCTTGAGCTTTTGCTGGCGATCCAGCGAGTCACGCAGGCGATCCGCTTCAGCGCGCTCGATCAGCGGCCCGACAAATACCCGGTTCTTGCCGTCGGCACTGCGGATATAGGCGTTGTAACCCTGGCTGCGCAGGGTTTTCTGCAAGGCTTCGGCGCTTTCGCGATTGGCCAGGCTGGCCAACTGGATCGACCAACTGATCGGCAAGCCATTCGGATCAATGCGGCTTTGACCGACGTCCGGCTTGCCCGGTGCAGCCGGTTGTGGCGCCACAGGTTTTGGTGCTGGCGCCGGGGCCGCAGGCTTGGCCGCGACTGCCGGAGCAGCAGGCGCAGCAGGCGCAGGCTTCACCACCGGTACGCTCGGCTGAATCGGCATCGACGGCGCTTGCTGTGCAGCCACTTCGTCATCGGTCGGCACCGGCTCTTCTTCCGGCAGCGCCTGCGGCTCGGGAACCACCACCGGCTCAACCTGAACCTGAGGCACCGCGGGCGCCTGGGGCGCAGCCGGGGCCTCGACGGTCACCTGGCGTTGCTCGTCCTGGCGGGAAAACAGCATCGGCAGAAAAATCACCGCCAACGCCACCAGAACCAGGGCTCCAACCATTCGCTGCTTGTATGCGCTATCCAGTAATGCCATGTGCAGCTTCCTCCGTGGAGCGCCGGGCCAACCACTCGAGTGCCTCGGCAACACAATAAAATGATCCGAACAACAGAATCTCATCCTCAGGCGTCGCAACCGCGCACTGGGCTTCCAGGGCGGCCGTCACGCTTGCATGGGACGTCACCGACGCGCCAAGGTTCTGCAACGCGGCCTGCAACTCGACGGCAGGACGACTGCGGGATGTGTCCAGCGGCGCAACCGCCCAGGCCTGGACGTCGCCCAACAAGGGTGCAACCACACCGTCCAGGTCCTTGTCGGACAGCAACCCGAACACCGCGAGGCGGCGACCGGCGGGCGGCGTAAGTGCCAGGCGCTTGGCCAGGTACTCGGCGGCGTGAGGGTTATGCCCCACATCCAGCAGCAGGTTCAGGCGCTTGCCCTTCCAGTCGAAGCTGCGTCGATCAAGGCGCCCCACCACGCGAGTCGCCTGCAACGTAGCGGCAATCTGCTCGGCATGCCAGGGCAGATCCAGCAACAAATAGGCTTGCAGCGCGAGCGCGGCGTTTTCCATCGGCAGGTTCAGCAGCGGCAGGTCGCGCAATTCAACAGTCTGGCCGCGTGCATCAACCCCGCGCCATTGCCAATGCAGGTCGCCAATCTCGAGATTGAAATCACGCCCACGCAGGAAGAATGGGCAATCCAGCTCGCGCACCTTGTCCAGCAAGGTATGCGGCGGATCCAGGTCGCCGCACAGAGCAGGCTTGCCCTGGCGGAAAATCCCGGCCTTTTCATAGGCCACGGACTCACGGGTATTACCCAGATAGTCCGCATGGTCGACACCAATGCTGGTGATCAGCGCCAGGTCGGCATCCACCACGTTGACCGTGTCCAGACGCCCGCCCAGGCCGACTTCCAGCACCACCACATCAAGTTGTGCACGCTCGAACAGCCAGAACGCCGCCAGGGTGCCCATCTCGAAATAAGTCAGGGAAATCTCGCCACGCCCGGTATCGAGTGCGGCGAAGGCTTCGCAGAGCTGCTCATCAGTGGCTTCGACGCCATTGAGTTGCACCCGTTCGTTGTAGCGCAGCAGGTGCGGCGAGTTGTACACGCCGACCTTCAGGCCCTGGGCTTGCAGCAAGGCCGCGACAAAGGCGCAGGTAGAACCCTTGCCGTTGGTGCCGGTCACCGTGATCACGCGCGGCGCCGGCCTGCCCAACCCGAGGCGGGCCGCTACCTGTTGCGAGCGCTCCAGGCCCATGTCGATGGCTGACGGATGCAACTGCTCAAGGTAGGCGAGCCATTCGCCCAGGGTACGTTGGGTCATATGTTTGCAGGCACCGGTGGCACGACGATTGGCTCAATTTTAGGCGCGACGTACACAGGTGTCGGCAGGCCCATCATCTGGGCCAGCAGGCTACCCAGGCGTGGGCGCAGTTCGCCGCGGGGAATGATCAGGTCGATCGCGCCGTGTTCCAGCAGGAACTCGCTGCGCTGGAAACCTTCCGGCAGTTTTTCACGAACGGTTTGCTCGATAACACGCGGGCCGGCGAAACCGATCAGGGCCTTAGGCTCGCCGACGATCACGTCACCCAACATCGCCAGGCTGGCGGAAACGCCGCCGTAGACCGGGTCGGTCAGCACGGAGATGAACGGAATACCCTCTTCGCGCAGACGCGCCAGTACCGCGGAGGTCTTGGCCATTTGCATCAGGGAAATCAGCGCTTCCTGCATCCGCGCGCCGCCGGACGCCGCGAAGCAGATCATCGGGCAACGGTTTTCCAGGGCGTAGTTGGCGGCACGTACAAAACGCTCGCCAACGATGGCGCCCATGGAACCGCCCATGAAGGAGAATTCGAAGGCGGAAACCACTACTGGCATGCCCAGCAGCTTGCCGCTGACGGAAATCAGCGCGTCCTTCTCACCGGTCTGCTTCTGCGCAGCGGTCAGGCGGTCCTTGTACTTCTTGCCGTCGCGGAATTTCAGACGGTCAACCGGCTCCAGGTCAGCGCCCAGTTCGGAGCGACCATCAGCGTCGAGGAAGATATCAATGCGGGCGCGGGCGCCGATACGCATGTGGTGGTTGCACTTGGGGCAAACGTCCAGGGTCTTTTCCAGTTCCGGGCGGTACAACACCGCGTCGCAGGATGGGCACTTGTGCCAAAGACCTTCAGGAACCGAGCTTTTCTTCACCTCGGAACGCATGATCGAGGGGATCAGTTTGTCTACTAACCAGTTGCTCATGCTTTCTTTCTCCAGTACCGGTGGCTTGAACACAGCCCCGCGTATGCCCTTGAGCTAAATTCATATGTGGCGATGACACAAACTGGACGGGGTCAGACGTTCGACCTGCCATTTCCTGCCTGTGTCCTCAGCCTTCCAGACAACCTGCCGTGCAGGGTTGCCACTTCATTTCCGAGCCTCCCACAGGCGGCGCCGGGCTGTTTTACACAGTGGTAGTTATGGACGGCGGCAGACTGCCAGCCGTCACATCGTCCCACTGCTGTCGCGCACGGCCTGCATGAATGCGCGAATCTTTGCGTGATCCTTGATGCCCCTGGCCTGCTCTACCCCACCGCTGACGTCCACGGCGTACGGCCGCACCTGCTGGATGGCGCTGGCCACGTTGCCCGGATTCAGGCCGCCCGCCAGGATGATCGGCTTGCTCAGGCCTTCAGGAATCAACGACCAATCAAAAGCCTCGCCGGTGCCACCGGGAACACCTTCGACATAGGTGTCGAGAAGAATCCCGCGCGCCCCGGTATAGGCTGCGCATGCCACCGCGATATCGTCGCCGGCCTTGACCCGCAACGCCTTGATATACGGACGCTGGTAGCTTTCGCACTCGTCAGGGCTTTCATCGCCATGAAACTGCAGCATGTCCAGTTGTACGGCATCTAGGGTTTCATTGAGTTCGCAACGGCTGGCGTTGACGAACAACCCCACGGTGGTCACAAACGGCGGTAGCGCGGCAATGATCGCCCGCGCCTGCAACACATTCACCGCCCGCGGACTTTTGGCGTAAAACACGAAACCGATGGCATCGGCCCCCGCCTCGACCGCCGCCAACGCGTCTTCTATGCGGGTAATCCCGCAAATCTTGCTGCGAACGGCAGACATGTCGATGAAACCTCAGGGCGTGTCCGAGAAAGTCCCGGATGGTAACAAATGCTTTTGAGGGCGTCAGCCGCCAAGTTCGCTGAAACCTGTGAGGAAGTGTGGCCCGATGAACCGCTGGGGCAATTCGAACTCGTCGCGGTACTCCACATCCACCAGGTACAGGCCGAACGGATGCGCCGTGACGCCACCGGTGCGACGAATCCGGCTTTCCAGGACTTCCTTAGCCCACTCCACCGGACGCTCGCCGGTACCGATGGTCATCAGCACCCCGGCGATGTTACGCACCATGTGGTGCAGGAAGGCGCCGGCGCGAATATCCAGCACGATCATCTTGCCGTGGCGCGTCACCCGCAGGTGATGGACTTCCTTGATCGGCGACTTGGCCTGGCACTGGCCGGCACGAAACGCGCTGAAATCATGGATACCCACCAGATGCTGGGCGGCCTCCGCCATGCGCTCGGCATCCAGCGGGCGGTGGTTCCAGGTGATTTCTTCGTTGAGATGGGCCGGGCGGATCTGATCGTTGTAGATCACATAGCGGTAACGCCGAGCGATAGCCTTGAAGCGCGCATGAAAATCCGCCGGCATCACCTTGGCCCAACTGACGCTGACGTCGTGGGGCAAGTTGATATTGGCGCCCATCACCCACGCCTTCATCGAGCGCTCGGCCTGGGTATCGAAGTGCACCACTTGCCCGCAGGCATGCACGCCGGCGTCGGTACGCCCGGCGCACATCAGCGACACCGGTGAGTCGGCGACCTTCGACAGGGCCTTCTCCAGGGTTTCCTGCACCGTCGGCACGCCGGAGGCCTGGCGCTGCCAGCCGCGATAGCGTGAGCCTTTGTATTCCACGCCCAGGGCGATTCTGAAAAAGCCTGCGGCCGCCATTTCGGCGGCCGCGTTATCTATATTTGCCAAGAACTGAGAGCCTGATGAGTTGCGCAAAGGCGGCCATTATAAGGCCGCGCGCCGGGGACGCCATGGGTTTGGTGCCTGGATGGCAAAACGGCAGCCCGAAGGCTGCCGTTGTATTTACCACGTATCTCAAGCCAGCCGGCTGAGCATTTCCTTGGCTTCGCCTTTCTGACCGTCGTCGCCTTCCTTGAGCACTTCGCCAAGGATGTCCCGCGCACCGTCGGCATCGCCCATGTCGATGTAGGCCTGGGCCAGGTCAAGCTTGGTTGCCACTTCATCGGTACCGGACAGGAAGTCGAATTCCGGCTCATCGCCCCCCAATGCCGCGTCTTCTTCGGTGAAGGACGGCTCGATCGGCGGATGCTCCAGGCTTTGCGACAGGCGATCCAGCTCGGCGTTGACGTCATCAAGCTTGGAGGCGAATGCATCTGGCTTGGCCGCGGCAGGCGCCTCGGGCTCGTCGGCCAGGGACAGGTCGAAATCTTCCGGCAGGTCGAGGTCGTCCAGGTCAGCCGGCGTCAGGGTCGGCGGCTCTACTGGTGGCAGGTCCTTCATCTGGTCTTCGAGACCGGAGAGGAAGTCGTCGTCGGACTGGGTCGAGGATGGCGGATCAAGCTGCAGGTCCAGGTCGAAGTCCGAGAGGTCCTCCTCGCTGGCCTTGGCCTCGGTCTGCTGTTGCAGCACCGACTCAAAGCTCAGGTCGTCCGCCTGCGGATTGACCACGGCCGGGGAAGCAGCTTCCAGATCGTCCAGGCTCAGGTCGAAGTCGGTGTCAAACGCGTTCGGTTCCGGCGCAGGTTCTGGTGCTGGCGGCGCAGGTTCGTCCTTGAGCAGGTCCTTGACGTATTGGGCGTCGAGGGCGGCGGCGGCAACGGCAGCGCTGACGCCGGCCGCGAGCACGGCCATGGCCGGGAAGCGGCTTTTCAGCTGCTCAACCTGGGCGTGATTCTCGCCATTGGCGACCAGTTGACGCTCCTGAGTGACAAACCCGTCCTTGTTGCCCTGCAAACCGTGGACTTCCATCAGCTTGAGGCGCAGGTCGCTGCGGGCAGGCTCTTGCTTGATTGCATCTTCCAGCACTTCAGCGGCCTGGTTCAGGTGGCCACGGTCGATGTGCGACTGGGCTTGCGCCAGGGCGTCGGCCGGGCGCTCCGCAGCAACAGGGGCGACGAACGGCGCGATCACCGGAGCAACCACTGCCGCCGGAGCTGGAGCTGGAGCTGGAGCTGGAGCTGGAGCCAGCTTGACGTTCGGCGGCGGTACATCAAGGCCTTCGAAACTGTCGGATGGCAGATCGTGATCAATGTTCGGCGCAAATTCCGGCTCTTCAGCCAGGGCCCGCGCCATGCGCAGGTGTTTCTCTTCTTCAAGGCGGGCGTTGCGATGACGCGCCCACAGCAGCAGAAGCAACAGCACCAGCAGGCCCGCCGCGCCACCGATCACGCCGAGCACGATCGGGTTGGTCAGCAGGTCGTTGAATTTGCCTTCGGTGCTGGCCGGCGCCGCGTCCGCCTTGACCGGCGTCTCGACCGGCGCAGCCACGGGGGTTGCTGCCGGGGTTGCCGCAGCCGGCGCCGCCGGTTGTGCAGCCACTTCAGCCGGCATCGCAGCCGTGGCAGCAGGCTGCGCCGCAGCACCACCCGGGGTCTGCAACTTGGCCAACTGGTTGTTCTTGAGCTCGATCAGCCGCTGCAGCTTGTCCAGCTGACTTTGCAGGTCAGCCATGCGGCTTTTCAGTTCTTCATTCTCGCGACGGGTCGAATCCAGGCTTTCCTGGGTCACCGCCAGCTTGTTGTTCAAGGCCCGGCTGTCGCCAGCACCACCCTTTACGCCTTTCTTGGCCGCTTCGGCCGAGACCAGGCTCAAGTTGTCCTTGGTGTTGGTCTGCGCAGGCGCGTTACCGGCCTGGGTACGCTTGGTGGCGTCGAGTTGCGCCTTGCCGGCGGGCTGATTACCGCCGCGACGCCCCTCGCGCCACGCCGCGTTTTGCGCAGTCACTTCAGCAATCGCCTGGGGCTGCGGCAGGCTGGTGCTTTGCCCCGAATCCGGCAGGCGCAGGACGTGGCCGGTTTTCATGCGGTTGATGTTGCCGTCGACAAAGGCATCAGGGTTCAGTGCCTGAATGGCCAGCATGGTTTGCTGCACCGAGGCACCATTACGGTTCTTCGCGGCGATTTCCCACAAGGTGTCATGGGAAGTTGTGGTGTGTTCCTTGGGCTTGCTGATAGCCGGAGCCGTCGCAGGCGCGCTCAAACGTGGCGCGGGCGCGGGTGCACTGGCAGCCGGGGTCGACTGGTCGAACTTGGCCGGGTCCAGCAATACGCTGTAGTCGCGCATCAGGCGGCCGTTGGGCCATTGCACCTGCAGCAGGAAACGCACATAGGAATCAGGCAACGGCTGGCTGGAGGTGACACGCACCACACTGCGGCCGTTCGGGTTGACCACCGGGGTAAACGTAAGGTCATTCAGGAACGCCTGGCGATCAACGCCCGCATCCACAAAGGCCTGGGACGAAGCGAGGCTGGGGGTGATCTCGGAGGCGGTCAGGCCACCGACGTCGAGCAATTCGATCTCCACCGACAGCGGCTGGTTCAGCTTCGACTTGAGGGTCATCTCCCCAAGCTGCAGTGCTTGCGCCATACCGGAGGACAGCGCCGAGGCGGCCGCTATTGCTAACACCAGTTTGCGAACTTGAACCATAGCCTCATCCTTTTTGAACACTCCCCGGCCTGCGAGAAGGGTGGTAACCGCTGCCATAAGGCATGGCGAGCCGATAGGTCACCGACGCGCAATCTTTCCAGCTTGGGGCCAAGCATAGCGCTTGGCTAGAATCAATCTACAAATTGCCGCCAAGTATCTTTTACACAAGGCCTTTTATCAACAACTGCGCCAGTTGTACGGCGTTCAGTGCGGCACCTTTGCGTACGTTATCTGACGTCAGCCACATATTTAGTTCCGCCGGATCATCAACACCGGCGCGCACCCGGCCAACGTAGACCACGTCTTGACCGACCGCATCGCCAACCGCCGTAGGGTAATCGCCCTCTTCTACCAGTTCGACACCCGGCGCCGAGTCCAGGGCAAGGTTGACGGCGGCAAGATCGACCGCTGCCCCCAATTGCAGTGACACAGTCAGGCTATCGCCAAAAAACACCGGGGCTTGAACGCAGGTTGCGGAAATCTTTAGCAACGGCATTTCCAGCACGGCGCGCAATTCGTGCACCAGGCGCTTTTCCAGGGCAGTGTGGCCTTGAGCGTCAGGCTTGCCGACCTGGGCCAGCAGGTTGAAGGCCATCTGCCGGTCGAAGAATTTTGGCTCCAACGGGCGCACGTTCAACAACTCGGCGGTCTGCCGGGCGAGTTCGCTGACCGCTTCACGGCCCTGGACGGAAACGGCGAGATTGGCCGTGACGCTGACGCGCTGGATATCCAGCACGCCGCGCAGTGGCGCCAGCACCACGGCCAGGGCGGTGGCCGATGGGCTTGGGCTGCTGACCTGGTACGGCTTTGTCAGGCCATCCAGGACGTGAGCATTGGCTTCCGGCACCACCTGCGGCGCCTGATCGGCCGGCAAGGCGCCGGACAGGTCGATCAGCGTGCAGCCGGCGGCGGTGGCGCGTGGAGCGAAACTCAAGGTGACCGCAGGGCCGGCGGCGAAGAACACCAGCTGGACTTTGCTGAAATCAAATTCGTCGACTTCCCGTACCCGCACGTTCTTGCCCCGAAACGGCACCGAATGCCCGGCCGACTCGCTGCTGGCCAACAGGTGCAGGTTGCCTACCGGGAAGTCCTGCTCTTCGAGGATCTGCACCAGGGTTTCGCCAACGGTGCCGGTGGCGCCGATCACGGCAATATCAAAGGTCTGGGTCATGGGGGCTGCCTCGGGCATTGCGGGGGGAGCGGCACTTTACCGGGTGGCCGGGGGTGAGGCAATTGGCTGGGGCTTGTGGTGTGGCTGATGGCCTCTTCGCGAGCAAGCCCGCTCCCACATTCGACCGAGTTACTTCAGTTGAAATGCGATCAAATGTGGGAGCGGGCTTGCTCGCGAAAGGGCCCGAGAGAGCAATAAAAAACCCGCGCCTGTCACCAGAACGCGGGTTTCTTATTACCAGCAGCGATTACCGCTCCAGCAAGATCCGCAGCATGCGACGCAACGGCTCAGCCGCGCCCCACAGCAATTGGTCGCCGACGGTGAACGCGCCCAGGTACTGCGTCCCCATGTTCAGCTTGCGCAGACGGCCAACCGGCACATTCAGGGTACCGGTCACCTTGTTCGGGCTCAGTTCCTGGATACTGATATCGCGGTTGTTCGGCACCAGCTTGACCCAAGGGTTGTGCTGGCTGATCAGCCCTTCGATATCGGCGATCGGCACGTCTTTGTTCAGCTTGATGGTCAGCGCCTGGCTGTGGCAACGCATGGCGCCGATGCGCACGCAGATGCCGTCCACCGGGATCGGGCTCTTGAAGCGACCAAGGATCTTGTTGGTCTCGGCCTGGGCCTTCCACTCTTCACGGCTCTGGCCGTTAGGCAGTTCCTTGTCGATCCACGGGATCAGGCTACCGGCCAGTGGCACACCGAAGTTCTCGGTCGGGTAGGCCTCGCTGCGCATGGCTTCGGCCACACGGCGGTCAATGTCGAGGATCGCGCTGGCCGGGTCAGCCAGTTGATCGGCGACTGCCGCGTGGGTCGCGCCCATTTGCTTGATCAGTTCACGCATGTTCTGCGCGCCGGCACCCGAGGCCGCCTGATAGGTCATGGCGCTCATCCACTCCACCAAGCCGGCTTCGAACAAGCCGCCCAGGCCCATCAGCATCAGGCTGACGGTGCAGTTGCCGCCGATGTAGTTCTTGGTGCCTGCGTCCAGTTGCTGGTCGATCACCTTGCGGTTGACCGGGTCCAGGACGATGACCGCGTCATCCTGCATGCGCAGGCTGGAGGCGGCGTCGATCCAGTAACCCTGCCAGCCGGCTTCGCGCAGCTTGGGGAAGACTTCGCTGGTGTAGTCGCCGCCCTGGCAGGTCAGAATGACGTCGAGGGTCTTCAGTTCTTCAATGTTATAGGCGTCCTTGAGCGGAGCAATGTCCTTGCCCACGGACGGCCCTTGACCACCTACATTGGAGGTAGTGAAAAACACCGGCTCAATAAGATCAAAATCCTGCTCTTCCAGCATCCGCTGCATGAGCACGGAACCGACCATACCGCGCCAACCGATCAGACCTACACGTTTCATCGCAACTACACCTTGTTCAAAAGTGGGCCGCCTTGCAGCAACATCTGCAAGCGGGCCCGAGAGATTACAGATTCCGCAGCGCGGCGACTACTGCGTCGCCCATTTCTTGCGTACCGACCTTGGTGCAACCCTGGGACCAGATGTCGCCGGTGCGCAGGCCTTGGTCCAGCACCAGGCTCACAGCCTTTTCGATGGCATCCGCCGCGTCGGTCAGGTTGAAGCTGTAACGCAGCATCATCGACACCGACAAAATGGTCGCCAACGGGTTGGCAATGCCCTGCCCGGCGATGTCCGGCGCAGAACCGTGGCACGGCTCGTACATGCCCTTGTTGTTGGCATCCAGGGACGCCGACGGCAGCATGCCGATGGAACCGGTGAGCATCGAGGCCTGGTCGGACAGGATGTCGCCAAACAGGTTGTCGGTGACGATCACGTCGAATTGCTTGGGTGCACGCACCAGTTGCATGGCGGCGTTGTCGACGTACATGTGGCTCAGCTCGACGTCCGGATAGTCCTTGGCGACTTCCTCGACGATTTCACGCCACAGCTGGCTGGACGCCAATACGTTGGCCTTGTCCACCGAGCAGACCTTCTTGCCACGCACGCGGGCCATGTCGAAACCGACACGGGCGATACGGCGGATTTCACTCTCGCTGTACGGCAGGGTGTCGTAGGCCTGACGCTCGCCATTCTCCAACTCGCGCACGCCCCGTGGCGAGCCGAAGTAGATACCGCCGGTCAGTTCGCGGACGATCAGGATGTCCAGCCCCGCGACGATTTCCGGCTTCAGGCTGGAAGCGTCCGCCAGTTGCGGGTAAAGGATCGCCGGGCGCAGGTTGCCGAACAGGCCCAGTTGCGCACGGATCTTCAGCAGGCCGCGCTCAGGGCGGATGTCACGTTCGATCTTGTCCCATTTCGGGCCACCCACGGCGCCCAGCAGCACGGCGTCAGCTGCGCGGGCACGGTCCAGGGTCTCGTCGGCCAGGGGCACGCCGTGTTTGTCGATGGCCGCGCCGCCGATCACGTCGTGGCTCAATTCGAAGCCCAGGCTGTACTTGCCGTTTGCCACTTCCAGGACTTTGACCGCTTCGGCCATGATTTCCGGACCAATGCCGTCGCCAGGGAGAATCAGAATCTGCTTGCTCATGCGTTCCTCATTTCATCAAGCGACCCGCCCAGGGGCAGGTCGGGAAAAATTAATCAGCGTTCGGCCCACACCACCAGCACGTCGGTGCTGAAGGTGCCGTCGGCTTGAATCTCGAAATAATCGCGCACTTCCTGGCCCATCGCCTTTTGCAACTCCAGGATCGCGGCACGCAATACCTCTGGGGTACGCATGCGCTCCACCCACGAGGTGTATTCCAGGCGCAGGCGCTGGCGGCTGCTGTTGCGTACATGCAAACCGGCTTCGCTGAGCTGGCGCATCCACTCGCCGGCGGAATAGTCGCGCACGTGGCTGGTGTCGCGCAGCACTTCGACGGTTTGCAGGTAAGTGTCCAACAGCGGGCTGCCCGGTGACAAGACGTCCACAAACGCGGCCACACCGCCCGGCTTGAGCACCCGACGCACTTCACGCAGGGCCAGGCCGAGGTCACTCCAGTGGTGGGCCGAGTAGCGGCTGAACACGAAGTCGAACTCGCCATCGGCAAACGGCAGGCGCTCGGCGGCGCCGTGCACGGTGCGGATGTTACCCAGGCCACGGTCCACGGCAGCGGCGGCGACCACGTCGAGCATCTGCTGGGACAGGTCGTAGGCCACCACTTCTTTAACCAACGGTGCAACGTTGAAACTCACATGACCGGCGCCGCAACCCAGGTCCAGCAGTCGCGCAGCGCCCTGCCCGGCCAGTTCGGCCTGGAGCAGCGCGAATTCGGTGCCTTGAGCGTGAACTGCGCTGCTCAGGTAGGCCGAGGCCTGCTCGCCGAATTGTTTTTGCACGACTTGGGTGTGGGCGGTGCTGGTCATGATGATTTTCCTTGGGTTTTGTGGTGTTTGTACGGCCGCTATCGCAGGCAAGCCAGCTCCCACACTCGACCGTGTTCACAGGTCA
Organism: Pseudomonas sp. Xaverov 83; assembly: GCF_019352905.1. NCBI lineage: Bacteria > Pseudomonadati > Pseudomonadota > Gammaproteobacteria > Pseudomonadales > Pseudomonadaceae > Pseudomonas > Pseudomonas sp. Xaverov 83. The sequence continues at coordinate 108,949 of NZ_JAAAFU010000053.1, forward strand.
ACATGTGGGAGCGGGCTTGCCCGCGATGGGGCCCGCACGGCCTACCTCAAATCAAGCGTCGCGAAACAACCAAGGCTGGCTCGCCCGGTGCTTGGCTTCAAACGCTGCAATCGCATCACCGTCCTGCAAGGTCAGGCCGATGTCGTCCAGGCCATTGATCAGGCAGTGTTTGCGGAAGGCGTCCACTTCAAAGTGATACACCTTGCCGTCCGGACGGGTCACGGTCTGCGCCGCCAGGTCGATGGTCAGCTGGTAGCCCACATCGGCTTCCACTTGCTGGAACAACTCGTCCACTTCGGCATCGCTCAAGATGATCGGCAGCAAGCCGTTCTTGAAGCTGTTGTTGAAGAAGATGTCGGCGTAGCTCGGCGCGATGATGCTGCGAAAGCCATATTCTTCCAGGGCCCACGGCGCGTGTTCACGGCTGGAGCCGCAACCGAAGTTTTCCCGGGCCAGCAATACGCTGGCGCCTTGGTAACGTTCGGCGTTGAGCACGAACTCCTTGTTCAACGGGCGCTTGGAGTTGTCCTGGTAGGCATAGCCCACGTCCAGGTAGCGCCACTCGTCGAACAGGTTCGGGCCGAAGCCGGTGCGCTTGATCGACTTCAAGAACTGCTTGGGAATGATCTGGTCGGTGTCCACGTTGGCACGGTCCAACGGCGCGACTAAACCGGTGTGTTGGGTAAAAGCTTTCATCGGGTATTCCTCAGATCAATTCGCGAACGTCGATGAAACGACCGTTGACGGCAGCCGCAGCGGCCATGGCCGGGCTCACCAGGTGGGTACGGCCACCGGCGCCCTGACGCCCTTCGAAGTTACGGTTGGAGGTGGACGCGCAATGCTCGCCCGACTCCAAACGGTCCGGGTTCATTGCCAGGCACATGGAGCAGCCCGGCTCGCGCCATTCAAAACCGGCTTCGAGGAAGATCTTGTCGAGGCCTTCAGCTTCAGCCTGGGCTTTAACCAGACCCGAACCTGGCACCACGATCGCCTGCTTGATGGTCGAGGCGACTTTGCGGCCCTTGGCGATGACGGCCGCAGCGCGCAAGTCTTCGATCCGCGAGTTGGTGCAGGAGCCAATAAACACGCGATCCAGCTGGATGTCGGTGATCGCCTGGTTGGCTTTCAAACCCATGTACTTCAAGGCGCGCTCGATGGAGCCGCGTTTGACCAGGTCGGCTTCCTTGGCCGGGTCCGGCACGTTCTGATCAACGGCCAACACCATTTCCGGCGAAGTGCCCCAGCTGACTTGCGGCTTGATCTGGGCGGCGTCGAGGGTGACCACGGTGTCGAATACCGCGTCGGCGTCGGACACCAGGTCTTTCCAGGCTTCGACAGCCGCGTCCCAATCGGCGCCACTCGGTGCGAATGGACGACCCTTGACGTAGGCAATGGTCTTCTCGTCCGCCGCTACCATGCCCACGCGGGCACCGGCTTCGATGGACATGTTGCAGATAGTCATGCGGCCTTCGATGGACAGGTCGCGAATCGCGCTGCCGGCGAATTCGATGGCATGGCCGTTACCGCCGGCGGTGCCGATCTTGCCGATCACCGCGAGGACGATGTCTTTGGCAGTGACGCCGAAAGGCAATTCACCTTCCACCGACACCAGCATGTTCTTCATTTTCTTGGCAACGAGGCACTGGGTGGCGAAAACGTGCTCCACCTCGGAAGTACCGATGCCGTGAGCCAAGGCGCCAAACGCACCGTGGGTGGAGGTGTGGGAGTCACCGCAGACCACGGTCATGCCGGGCAAGGTGGCGCCCTGCTCCGGGCCGATCACGTGAACGATGCCTTGACGCACGTCATTCATCTTGAATTCGGTGATGCCATATTCGTCGCAGTAATCATCGAGGGTCTGCACCTGGAGGCGCGACACGGTGTCGACGATGGCGTCGATCCCGCCTTTACGCTCCGGGGTAGTCGGCACGTTATGGTCCGGGGTGGCGATGATCGAGTCGACGCGCCAAGGCTTGCGCCCGGCCAGTCGCAGGCCTTCGAACGCTTGAGGCGAGGTCACTTCATGGATGATGTGACGGTCGATGTAGATCAGCGACGACCCATCATCGCGCCGTTTCACTTCATGGGAATCCCAAAGCTTGTCGTAAAGCGTTTTGCCGGCCATCACGCGGTCCTCATCAGGTGTTTCTATGCCCCGGGCCTTGAACGATTCAATAACCCTTTGGCTTGTGAGGCTGATGGTATGGCGCTACATTAAATAACTCAAATTCATATTTTTTATGCTTTGGATTACCAACTGGAATAGCACAATGGACCTGGCCAACCTCAACGCCTTTATCGCCATCGCCGAGACCGGCAGCTTCTCCGGTGCCGGCGAACGCCTGCACCTCACCCAACCCGCCATCAGCAAGCGCATCGCCGGCCTGGAGCAGCAATTAAAGGTGCGCCTGTTCGACCGGCTGGGGCGCGAAGTCGGCCTCACCGAAGCCGGGCGCGCATTACTACCGCGGGCGTATCAGATTCTCAACGTGCTGGACGACACCCGCCGCGCCCTGACCAACCTCACCGGCGAGGTCAGCGGGCGCCTCACTCTGGCCACCAGCCACCATATCGGCCTGCACCGCCTGCCGCCGGTACTGCGTACGTTTACCCGGGAATACCCGAACGTCGCCCTGGATATTCAGTTTCTCGATTCGGAAGTGGCCTACGAAGAAATCCTCCATGGCCGCGCCGAGGTGGCCGTGATCACCCTCGCGCCGGAGCCCCACACGCTGGTGCGGGCCACCCCGGTGTGGGACGACCCGCTGGATTTCGTGGTGGCACCGGAACACAGCCTGATCAGCAACGGCAGCGTCAACCTGGCGGACATCGCCCGGCACCCGGCGGTGTTTCCCGGGGGCAACACTTTTACCCACCACATCGTGCAGCGGCTGTTCGAGGCCCAGGGCCTGACGCCGAACATTGCCATGAGCACCAACTACCTGGAAACCATCAAGATGATGGTCTCCATCGGCCTGGCCTGGAGCGTGCTGCCCCGCACCATGCTCGATGATCAGGTGGCACGCATCGCTTTGCCGGGCATACAGCTCAGTCGCCAGCTAGGCTATATCGTGCACACCGAAAGGACGCTGTCGAACGCTGCGCGGGCTTTCATGAGCCTATTGGATGCACAGGTCGATCTGCCAGGGAATCAGGCTTGAATCGCCGTGGCCCCTAGACCGTGAACCCGCGCCGAACGCCCATTGAGCCAAGGCCCTTTGATAATGCGCAACCCCGTCGATACCGTGCCACCCCTGCCCCGCATCTACGCCCTGGACCCACAGGAGGCGGAACAGAGCTGGGACAGCGCGCCGCAACTGCTGGCGGCCCTCAATGCTGCCCGGCTGGGCGCCTGGAGCTGGGAAATCGATACCGGCCGAATCAGCTGGTCCCGAGGCACCCAGGCCCTGTTCGGCTTCGACCCGCGCCAGCCGCTGCCTGAAGACTTGGAGTACCTGGACCTGCTGGCTCCCGAGGACCGCGCCAAGGTAGTCCGAGCCTTTCATGCGGTGCTGGCCGGCGAGCCCGCAGTCCAAGCCATGCACCACCGTATCCAATGGCCCGATGGCAGCCTGCACTGGCTGGAAATCAATGGCAGCCTGCTACCGGACAAGGCCGGGCGTCGGCGAATGATCGGGGTAATCCGCGAGATCACCCACCAGCGCGAACGCGAACACGCCCTCAGCCACTCGGAAAAACGCTTCGCCACGCTGTTTCACCTGTGCCCGCTGATGGTTCTGCTGACCCGCCAGACGGACGGCCTGATCAGCGAAGCCAACCAGTATTTCGAGAGCCTGTTCGGCTGGCCGCTGGCCGATGCCATTGGCCGCAGCACATTGGAGCTGGGCCTCTGGGTACACCCCGAACAACGCGCGCATCTGGTCAAGGCCACCCAGCGCAAAGGCGCCCCCATCACCATGGAAGTGCAGTTTCGCGCCAGCAACGGGCAGATCCACGATGGCACCCTCAGCGCCCAGAAAGTCGAGCTGGACGGCGAGGACTACCTGATCAGCACCTTTCTCGACACCACTGAACGCAAAAATGCCGAACAAGCCCTCAAGGACAGCCAGGAACGCCTGGACCTGGCCCTCGACTCGGCACAACTGGGCACCTGGGACTGGCACATCCCCAGCGGCATGCTCTACGGCTCGGCCCGCGCCGCCCAGTTGCACGGGCTGGAACCCCAGCCGTTTCACGAATCCTTCGAGGCGTTTTTTGAAGGCATGCCCACTGAAGAGCGCGAAAACATGCGCAACGCCTACCGCACCCTGCGCGAAGGCCCGGCGGGCAACTACCAACTGACCTATCGCGTGCAACTGGAAGACGGCAGCTCGCGCTATCTCGAAAGCCGCGCCCGCCTGTATCGCGATGACCTGGGCGTGCCCCTGCGCATGGCCGGCACGCTGCTCGACATCACCGACCAGGTCGAGCGCGAACTACGCCTGACTGCGTCGGAAGAAAAGTTCGCCAGCCTGTTTCTCGCCAGCCCCGACCCGATTTGCGTGACACGCCTGGAAACCGGCCAGTTTATCGAGATCAACCCGGCCTTCACCCAGACCTTCGGCTGGACTGCCGCCGAAGTGCTCAACAACAACGCCGAACAGATCGGCCTGTGGGATGAGCCCAGCAAGCGCCTGCAACGCATCGAGCAGGTGATTCGCGAACAGTCCCTGAGCAACGTGGCCATCACCGTTCATCACAAGAACGGCCAGATCCTTAACTGCATGATCTCCAGCCGCCTGATCCAGGTCAGCGATCAACCCTGCATCGTCACTACCTTGCGGGACATCACCCAGCAGCAACGCTCGGAAGCGGCGCTCAAGGCCAGTGAAGAGAAGTTCGCCAAGGCCTTTCACTCCAGCCCCGACGCGGTGTCGATCACCGAGCGCGATACCGGGCGCTATGTCGAGGTCAACGACGGCTTCTGCCGCTTGACCGGCTACCGCGCCGAAGAGGCGATCGGCCTGACGCTGTATCAGATCGGCATCTGGGCCGATGAAAACCAGCGCGCAGCTTTATTGGCCGAGCTGCAGATCAAGGGCCGCATTCATCACCTGGAAATGCTCTGGCACAACAAGCGCGGTGAAGTGCTGGCGGTTGAAGTGTCGGTGGAACCCATCACCCTCAATGAAACCCCGTGCCTGCTGCTGACCGCCCGGGACGTGAGCCTGCTGAAAAACGCCCAGGCGCAGATTCGCCACCTGGCCTATCACGACCCGCTGACCAACCTGCCCAACCGCGCCCTGCTGATGGACCGCCTGAGCCAGCAGATCGCCCTGCTCAAGCGCCACAACCTGCGGGGCGCCCTGCTGTTCCTCGACCTGGACCACTTCAAGCACATCAACGATTCCCTCGGCCACCCGGTGGGCGACACCGTGCTGAAAATCGTCACCGCACGCCTCGAAGCCAGCGTGCGCATGGAAGACACCGTGGCGCGCCTGGGCGGCGATGAGTTTGTGGTGCTGCTCAGCGGGCTGGAGGGTTCGCGTCAGCAGGTCAGTGCCCAGGTTTCGGAGTTGGCCGATACCCTGCGCGAACTGTTGTCCGAACCGATGTTCCTGGATGGCCAGCGCCTGCAAGTCACGCCGAGCATCGGCGTGGCCCTGATCCCCGATCACGGCTCAACCCCGGCGGATTTGCTCAAGCGCGCCGATATTGCGCTGTACCGGGCCAAGGACTCGGGGCGCAACACGATCCAGATGTTCCACAACAGCATGCAGAAAACCGCCAGTGAGCGACTGCGCATGGAAACCGACCTGCGCCTGGCCCTGTCCCGCGGTGAATTCAGCGTGCATTACCAGCCGCAAGTGGATGCCCGGGGCAACCGGATCGTCGGCGCTGAAGCCTTGGTGCGCTGGCAGCACCCTCAACTGGGCGCGCAATCGCCGACTGAATTTATCAAGGTGCTGGAAGACAGCGGGTTGATCCTGGAAGTGGGTACCTGGATCCTCGACGAAGCCTGCGGGACCTTTGCGCAATTGATCAGCGAGGGCCTGGTGGACCCGCTGAATTTCAGCCTGTGCGTCAACATCAGCCCCCGGCAGTTCCGCCAGAACGACTTTGTCGAGCGGGTGGAACGCAGCCTGCGTGAGCACCATCTGCCTTATACATTGCTGAAACTGGAAATCACCGAAGGCATCGTGATCCAGAATCTGGACGACACCATCAGCAAAATGCGCCGCCTGAAAAAGCTCGGCGTGAGTTTTGCGATGGATGATTTCGGCACCGGCTATTCATCGTTGACCTACCTCAAGCGCCTGCCGGTGGATGCGCTGAAGATCGACCAGTCGTTCGTGCGCGACGCCACCCATGACCCCAACGATGCGGAAATCATCCGCGCCATTGTGGCCATGGCCCGCAGCTTGAATCTGGCGGTGATCGCCGAGGGCGTGGAGACCCCGGAGCAACTGGCGTTCCTGCAGGGGCTGGGGTGTCATTTGTACCAGGGATATCTGCATAGCCGACCGTTGCCGGTGGAGGGGTTCCGGCAGTTGCTGGTCCAGGCCGGGCCGCGGTCTCTAAACCAACTTTAGCGCGGTGCCATCTTCACGCATCCAGCCTGATGTCCGCAGTCGGGTTGGGGACCCGTAAGCATCTAACGCGCCATCAACCACGACCACGGAGTGCCGAAAGTTCGCCAGCGTCCCAATCACACCACCGGCCAACTCCTGCACGCTGCTCTGACGCGTAAAGGCGTACAACCCCAGACGCCGCAGCGCATCACCCGGGCTCTCGCCATCATTGAGCGTGCCCATGGCCGCCTCAAAACTCGCGGCGGCGCGAAACTCGTGATTCTCCATTTGCGCCCGCTTGGCACTGACGGCGTACAGGAAATTCGCGTCCTTGAGCAATCCGCTGTCAGCGCCCTTGAAATGTGAGCCTTCCCGGGCCTTTTTCAGCTCGTCATGGGTCAGGTGCAGCGTACAGCCATCGCGCAGGGTCACAGTAAAACCGTCCCGTGTCGGGGTGATGCTTTTATAGATGCCTCGGGGATTTTGACCGTACTTCATCATCGCCGCCTTGATCGCGGACACCGTGACGCAATTCCCCTCGACCCCTTGATAGAATCCGCCCCAGATATCGGCAGGCTTGATGCCCACCGGCACATCGGAGGTTGGCGAAACGACCGCGCTTGAATCAATCGGTAATCCGGCAGGTATCTCACCGGCGAGCATGTAGCCATACGACCTGGCGACAGGGGCTTTACTTCCAGCGCTGCGCTGTACGCCCTCCAGGACAAAGGCGCTCGAATAGCCAAAGGTATTGATCACCCCGGCAGCACCCCGCGCCTGCATCTTGTCGGCGGGAACCAAGCGCAAAAAGCCGATCATCCCAAGATCCTTCAAGACCCTGTAGGGCGTATCGCCTTTTAGCGCGCTTGATAAAGACCGTTCAAAGGAGTTGTCCGGGGCCGGATCAAAGCGCGTCAGTTGCCTGCGTTTTACATAGACCGCCCACATGAAGTTGGCCTGGCTCACGGCCTCCCGGTCAGGCCCGGCGAACCGCGACGCTTGGCTCGCCTGTTTCAATTCCTGTTGGGAAAGGTGAATCGCAAAACCATCCTTCATCGTGATCTCATAGCCACCGCCTGCCGGGGTGACGCTCTCAAGCATGTCCGTGAGGCTTTGGCCAAACCTCACCATGATCATCTTGATCACAGCGGCATGGCTGCTGACGTCGAACGACTCGCCAAACCTGGGTTCAACCGCATTAAAACCATTCAGGATGCCCGCGGGTTTCTCGGCGTGGTGTCTCGTCTGCCCGGCGTTGTCCAGCACGTAGACGTAAGGCCGGTCGGGGCGGTATTGACGGTCAAACCGATGCGCGACCCCATTACGGATCAACGAGGCGCCAAAGTCATGAGCTTCCATAACGCCAACGGCGTCCTTGCCGATTAGCTGGTGCGAAGGGAGCCGCCGCATAAACCGCTTCATCCCCATGCCTTTGAGCAGATTAAAGGCAGTCTCGCCCTGGAGAGACGCCGACAAGGCCGCATCAAAGTGGCGGTTGATACTGCTGTCAGCGCTGCACAATTGTTTGCGTTTGACAAAGACCGCCAGCGCAAAATTCGCATTCTCCATCGCGCCTGAATCACTGCCGACAAATCTCGCCGCTGCTGTGGTGCGGCGTAACTCATGCCCGGAAAGATGCAACGTGTAGCCGTCTTTCAGAGTGACAACGTAACCGTCGCCGACGCGCCTGACCTCGCTGAACATATCCACGGGGCGTGGGCCGAACGTGACCATCATCATCTTGATGACCGCCGAATGGCTGCTGGTATCAAAGTGTTCAGCAAACCTTCCCTCGGTAGAACTGAAGGCACTGACACTGTCGGCGGGCCTTTCTTCAGCTTCCTGCTCACCAGGGAAAACGTTGAGGCCGATATTCATCGCAAAACCAGCGTTCAAAACATTCAAGGTCATGCCCCTCTAAAAAACCACCACATGCCGGGCCTGCTGTTAGCCCAGGAAGAACGTCAGACCAATGCGATGGCATCCCCGAAACGCGGCGGTCCTCCTTTCCTGCCGTAGAACTCCTCACATCCATCGACCACGGCCACCGAATGAGCACTCCTGTTGACCATCCCTATCAACGACTTATCCTGAAAGGCGCTTACCGATACTTTCTTCATGTGGCTGCGTAAGCCCAGTCGCAGGAAGCCTTCCCCTGCCACGCGCTCATCCTCACCATCGTTCAGGCTGTGTACGGCGGCATCAAAGCTCCTCGCAGCACGCCCATCGTTGTTTTCCATTTGTGCCCGTTTGGCACTGACAGCAAACAGAAAGTGCGCGTCCTTGAGCATGCCGGGATCACGCATCGGGACAAACTTTGAGCCCCTTATCGCAGTGGCCAGTTCATGTTTTTTCAAGTCCAGCCTGAATCCGTCCCGCATCACGACGTGATAACCGTCACCTACGGCTTGAACAGACCTGAAAATATCGGTCGGGCTCTGCCCGAACTTCATCATCGCCGCCTTGATCGCCGAAATGGTCACGCAATTGCCGTCGGGGCCTTGGCGAAATCCATTCCATATATTGTCGGGCTTGGCGCCATTGCGCTTATCCGACAGATCAGGAAGCCGCTGTGGCGTTGGAGCAGGTAGTGGTGCGTCCGGCTTGGGCACCACAGTGGTTTGGGGCGCAGGCGTTACCCGAGTCGGAACGATGTTCGTCTGCTCCTTGCCTGTGAGCAGACTTTGCAACTGCGTAAAAAACTGGGTGAACAGTTCAAGGAGCTTCGCTAATACCGGGGCGTCGCTGACTGTATTACCAACGCTACCTTGACCTTTATTACCGAGTGATGAGGGGGGCTGCCTATCTACGCTTACTTGCTCAACCGGAACCGATCGCCGTGGTGTGCAGGTTTCCAGGTGTTGGTAATAGTTGCCGAGCTTTCCCGCATTGTTAATTTCTGAACACGACATATAACTATCCTTCTCCAAGGGCTCCCCGGCGTTTATTGACCGGGAAGCGCTTTATTGAAAAAACCAGAGGAAGTCGCTGACTTACCTGCTCATTCGGCGACCAGGATGGGAACGCCAGTCGTTGTCATAAACCCGGCGCCGGCCTGTGGTTTCCAGCAAGAAATCATCCTTGGCCGGGCCGGGTGCGGTAACGTCCGACGTCGGTGTATCTGGCGTCGGCAGGATTGGCGCGTCCGGGCTCGGTGGGACGAGGGCGCCTGGCGTCGGCGGGACCGGAGCGTCTGGCTTCGGCGAGACCGGCGCGTCTGGCTTCGGCGAGACGAGTACCGTCGGTGCATTGGGCTTCGGCGGGACGGGGGCGCGTGGATTCGGTACATCCGGGTGAGGGCAATGGCAGTTCATCACTTGGACCGTGACGTTTACATCGGAATTGCTCCTGTTGTTCACTTGCACGTCTTTGGGCAACGCGGGTTCCCGCAAGCGGAATTCCGTCAATGTCTGGGGCTTTGGCGTTACGGTGAGCGTGGAATTCGGGACCGCTGGATTGTTTGCCGGCGTGTCTTTCTGCGTAGACACCTCAGGATTAGTCCCGGCCTTGTCCTTGAGTACCGTCTTCAGCACTTCCGGTTGAGTCCCGGCCTTGTCCTTGAGTACCGTCTTCAGTACTTCCGGTTGAGTCCCGGCCTTGTCCTTGAGTGCCGTGTTCAGCACTTCCGGTTGAGTCCCGGCCTTGTCCTTGAGTGCCGTATTCAGCACAGTGGCATGACTGCCAGCCTTATCCTTGACCTGGGCATCGCCCTCTCTCTCGGGTTTAGGCTGTGAACCTGCATCGGGTATCAACCTGGGCATCCCACCCTGACCGGACAGCATGTTCCGTATAGCCTTAAAGGCATACTCAAACATCTCGAACAACTTCTCGAGTGCATCTTTATTTAAGGTAACTGTTCCGTCCGATCCAACGGCGGGATTGTTTTTTAATAATGTACCGGCTGCAGGTGCCGGCTTTTCACCCGCGATCTTATCGACAGACGCTGGCAGCTCCGTGCTTTGCTGATTGAAGTCATTATTCAAGCGAGAGAAGTTATTGACCGAAAAATGAGACATAAATAATTCCTTATTCAATGATTGCCAAAACGCCGTCAGCGGCCTGGAACAAACCGTCCGGGTTCTGGACTGAAAACAAACCCAAGTGCTGCACACTCGCTACTTTCGTGGGTGTTGCGGGCATCGGGTTCCGAAAGTCGGCCTTCACATAAGGAAATCAAATGAAAATCGAGACGTTATCCTATGGACTTTCCGCAATGCATCGTGCTTTACCGGTCTTCGCAGTGGGCAAAACAGATATATCAGGCAACAGTCAGGTATTAAGGCAAATTGCTGAAATCACTCACTCACACAAACCCATCTAGCCTGTGTTATTGCGCGCGCTCTAATACCCAAATTAGTAAAAATTCAAAATATCACCATCCAGCCAAGCAAGACTCTGTGGCAAACAAGAAGCTCGCTCACATATATAAAGCAACTAAAAATCGACACAGCAACCCAACAGCGACCTTTCTTCTCACGGCACAACGCTTTATTACACGCAAAAAAAGGGCGCCCATGGCGCCCTCGATGACTGGATTGAAACGTTTATATATATGAACTTAATTTTGCAACGCCACCGAATCAGGTACTCCCAACAATCGTCCTACCTGCTCCAGGTCGGTTTCCCGACGCATCTGCGTAAATAGTTCGACCGCCTCAGGATAGTTGCGGGTCAACATGGCCAGCCATTGCTTCAAGCGTCCCGGCGCCTGGCGCTCGGTCAATTGCTCGACGGATTGCCGCCAGAACTCGTGAAGCATTGGCTGCATCTGTGCCCAAGTCATCTCTATCACCTCTTCCCCTGCTCGCGCGGCAGCAATCTGCCGGGCAAGGTCGGGGCGGGCCACCAGGCCGCGACCGAGCATGATGTCTTCGACGCCGCTGATTTCACGGCAACGTCGCCAGTCTTCAACGCTCCAGATATCACCGTTGGCGAACACCGGCACCTTCACCACCTCCTGTACGCGCGGGATCCACTCCCAATGCGCAGGAGGTTTGTAGCCGTCAACCTTGGTGCGTGCGTGTACGACGATATGCGCCGCGCCGCCTTCGGCCAGGGCCGTGGCGCACACAAGGGCACCATCCGGGCTGTCGAAGCCCAGGCGCATCTTGGCAGTCACCGGGATGTGCGCCGGTACCGCACGTCGTACGTGCTCGACGATCTGGTTGAGCAGTTCCGGCTCCTTGAGCAATACCGCACCGCCACGGGACTTGTTGACGGTCTTGGCCGGGCAACCGAAGTTCAGGTCAACCACCTGCGAGCCCAGCTCACACGCCAGGGCCGCGTTTTCCGCCAGGCACACCGGGTCTGAACCGAGTAACTGCACACGCAGAGGCACGCCGGCAGCGGTCTTGGCACCGTGCAGCAACTCAGGGGCGAGTTTGTGGAAATAGGCAGGCGTCAGCAGGCGGTCGTTAACCCGGATGAACTCGGTCACGCACCAATCAATACCGCCGACCCGGGTCAGCACGTCCCGCAGGATGTTGTCGACCAACCCCTCCATGGGCGCCAAAGCAATTTGCATGGAAAACACTCAACGAAAAACGTGGCGCAGTTTACGGGTTTCAGGCGCCGGAGGGTAACTCGCCTTGCAGCGCCGGGCCGTAACCTTCAATAAATTCCGACGGCATGCGCTTGGGCTTGCCGCTGGACAACTCGATGCAGACAAAGGTGGTTTGCGCCCGCAGCAAGGTGGCGCCGTCACGGGGACGTACCAGTTGGAAGCGTCGGGTCATTTTCAGGCGCTGGTCCCAGTCGACGATCCACGTCGCCAACTGCAACTCGTCGCCTTCGTAGCCGGCAGCGAGGTAATCGATCTCATGGCGCACCACGGCCATGGCGCGGTCCAGTCGGCGGTACTCGGCAAGGTCCAGCCCCAGGCGCTGGGAATGGCGCCAGGCGCAGCGTTCCAGCCAGGACACATAGACCGCGTTGTTGGCGTGCCCCAGGCCGTCGATGTCTTCGGCACCGACCTGAAGATCGATGATAAACGGCGTTGCCAAATCCCAGCCCATGCAGTGCTCCCGGTCGATTAATGTCGGCGGCGAGCAGTGTAACCCATGGTTCAGGCGGTTTGGCGCTCCGGCACGTGGCGGCCGGCGACCAGCGCCAGGACGCCTTCGATCACGCGCGGATCTGCCAGCACCTTTTGGTGCCCGCCTTGCTCCAGGCGCAGCAGGCGGCTGTCGAACCAGGCGTCGTGGATCACCTGGCAGGCTTTGACCGAGACGAAGGTATCGTCTTCGGCATGTACGATCAGCCCCGGGATATTCATCTGATAGTGGGCGACATCAAGGTGCTTGAGGGGCATGCCCATCGTCAGTTCCACCTCCTGGATAAACGCCGACCGCGCTCGCGCTGGCAAACCGACCATACCGGCAAAGCCGCGCAATACGTCGAGAAACCGCGAGGGCGCCGCGATGCTGACCAACGCCTCGGTGCGCAAGCCCAACTGCACCGCCAGCATCGCACTGGCGCCGCCCATGGAGTGACCGACGACCGCATGCAGCGGTGGCAGCTCGGCCGCGGCTTCCAGCATGGCGCGGGCGAACAGCAGCACATGAGCTTCGCGCCCCGGCGAACGCCCGTGGGCCGGGCCGTCCAGAGCAATCACCGAATACCCCGCCTCCACCAATGCCGTGATCAGGCTGGCAAACTGCGTTGGGCGCCCTTCCCAGCCGTGCATCAACAGCACCGCAGGGCCTTGGCCCCATTTCAGCGCCGACAGGCCGAAACGCAAAGTGATGCGCTCGGATTGCGCCAGCAGCGGCAGCTCCCAGTCACGGGGCGGCAGATCCCGGGGCGTCATGAACACCCGACGCATCTTGCTGGCAACAGTGTGCGGCGCCAGCCGGCCCAAGGTGCCATTGACGCCACGAATCCATTTCAACGTGTCCATCGCTCATCCCTCAGGCCAGAAGCCGTTCTTAACGCACTGCAGACTTGGCCGCACGCAACACACGATCCGATAACTCACCTGGGCCCAGGGCGCGGGCCAGCGACAAGCCGCCGATCATCAGCGCCATGTCGGCCAGGGCCTTGTCGGTGTCTTCCGGGCTGGCGGCCAGCTGTGCGGCCATCAGCTCGCAGTGTTCATTCAAGGCCTGGCGAAATTCGTCCGGCAGGCGGCTCATCTCGCCCACGGTGGCCGGGATCGGGCACGCCTGGGCGGTGGAGTCACGGTGCTTGCGCGACAGGTAGAACGCTGCCACCAGGGCGCGGCGCTCTTCACCGGTCAAGGTCGAGTCCATGTCATCGATGGACGCACGACGCCGGGCCAACAACGCGGTGAAGGCCTCCAGCATCAGCGCATCCTTGCTTTCAAAGTGCGCGTAGAAACCACCGACGGTGAGCCCCGCCGCGCCCATCACTTCGCCCACACTCGGCTCGGCCGGGCCACGCTGCACTAGGGCGGCGCTGGCAGCTTGCAGAATACGTTCGCGGGTTTGCGCTTTTTTATCGTTCATCGTTGCCTCCGAATCTCATGCTTCGAATATTATTACCATAATAATATTTCGCAAGCCACCGGCATGACCATTGGTCAGAAGAACATTTTTAGGGAAGAGGAAGGGAGATTGGCCAAACGCCAGACAAACAAAAGGGCCATTCAATAATTGAATGACCCTTAAAAATCCCGCAGAGCGGGTAATCGTGGCGTCCCCTAGGGGACTCGAACCCCTGTTACCGCCGTGAAAGGGCGGTGTCCTAGGCCACTAGACGAAGGGGACACAAACCTTCTATACAACGTGATCAGGCTGAGTCTGATCGAATTCAAGGACGGTGTGGCCAGACCTTGAACCTGTAAATTGGTGGAGCTAAACGGGATCGAACCGTTGACCTCTTGCATGC